>JACFND010000017.1 GCA_019455045.1 Flavobacteriia bacterium | reverse complement strand
TTGCCTTGGTACAGTGACACCCCCGTGTAAACTGCGGCCGATATCACGACGCCAATTAATACCGCCACACCAAATGCGATTTCTCCACTTGGGTCAGTGTACATCAGCGGATTGTTCAGACAATAGGCATAACGGTTGAAATTCTGTGAGTTTTGCGGATCCTGCACAAAGTTATCGGGACTCATAAATCCTTTCAGCACCGGATCATAAATCCTGCCGTTCATGTGGATAATTCCCACCCGGAAGAAATGTTCATGACCGGTATAGCCCCGGTCAAAGAAAAATTCTCCGCCGGTCAGATCCGGATCCGTTTGGGTTACACCCCAAGAGTTCGTGTATTTGGAAACATTTCCCCAGGCATCAAAATGCCGCCTTTCTGTTACAGTCCCATTTTGGTTGCTGACAGCCATCACCGTTCCCTGAAAATCACGGTGCAAATAATAATATGCTGCTTCTGTTGTTGGGGAAGTCTTTGTACCGTAATAAGATTTCACATATACCGCCGGAGCAGAATATGCGTTTCCGTTTATGTAAGTGAATATCCGCAGAAACGGCTCGGTCGGCATTCCCTGTATGCCAATTCCGCCACCCTGATCCGGTTGCTCTGACTCAGCTCCTTTGAGAACAATCTCGACCATTCCGCCGCTGCTGTATATTTTGGTTCTGAAAACATCTGCGTTGCTGCCGGTCGGGGAATCGGTCAGCCATTCGACGGTTTTATTCCGAACACCGTATATACCGTACTCAAATTCAATGCTTCCTCTTCCCTGCTCAGAGATGAGTATAGGTTTTTTGAAAGCATTATAGGTTACTTCCTGCAATTGTCTCTGCGTATAATAGCCTGTTCCGTTAGAATTCAGCAAAACGGATGATTTCTTATATCGGGATCCGGGATCATTGTAATTATAACCGCCCAATTGGGAACTGTTTTTTATTCTCCCGTCTGGTTCATAGGTATTTGTTGCAACGCCTGCAGGGGTAGTCCATGAAAGCAAGCGGTCAAAATTGTCATAAGTAAAGTTTTCGGTATAGTTATAAAAATTGTTCTTGCGGTTGGTGAGTGTCGCTTTTGTAACATTAAAGGTATAATCGAGTGAGAGCGGGTCGGTAATTCCTGTTTTTGTATGGCGTATATATTTGATATACCCGTAGCTGTCATAGGTATTGGCAATGTTTACTCCATTTCCGAATTGCGCGGTTAGTGTCTGCATTCGTGCATTCGTGCCGGTCAGTTTCCAGATGGTGGCGCCGGTGGCGTTGTCGGTTATATGGTCGAGTATTCCGTTATAAGTATTGTAATTGTTTTTTATCACCAAAGATGAATTCGCTGTCATTCCTTCGCCCAAACAAGTGGAACAGCCGACATCCGTTTTTTCGGTTGAAATCCGGCCAAAAGAGTCATAGGTATATGTTTTTTCAATTGTATTAACTCCCAACCACTCTTTCTTCTTATTCAAACGGTAAAGATTATCGTAGAAATACTGAGTAGAATAAGTCTTACTATTTGAAGTGCCGTGCTCATTAGTAATTAATCCTTTTGCATCATACTGGTAAGTAACCGAAATGGCAGTATTATCACCGGATATTTCTTTGGAATTAATTTTACCGTTAGAAGTATAGGTATAATCGGTCACCCCGTTTGGGGTTGTCTCCTGCAGGACTTCGCCATAATTATTATAGGTGTATGTGTATGCCGTTGAACTAACGGACGGATCCAGCATGGAAGTTTTCCTTCCCCATCCGTCAATGCCGATGCTGACGGTATGATTGCCATAAGATGTGGATTTGAGTTCATTATTGGCGTAATAATCATAATTTACGGCTTGACCGTTGTCAGAGACGGTTACGACATTGCCAATCTTATCTTTCGTAATGGTTTTGGATTTTCCGTTCTCAGTTGTTGTAACAGACAGACCGGAATATGAAATGGCAGTTATTTTTCCGGTAAATGCAGTTTGCTGGATTGGACGGCTCAGGTGGTCATAAGTAACGGTATTCCACTGAGTCGGAGAATTAGTTCCATTTGCATTGTCAAAATATGGCTCACTTTCCCGGATTACCCTACCCAAAAAATCATATTCGGTCTTTTTGGTAATAAAAGTACCCGTATCAAAACCCTTAGTTGTATTTTTTATCGTTCTGCCCAACACATCGGTACGGGTAACGGAATATTCCTGAGTTTGTATGTTTTCGGATTTGACGGTAAACAGCCCTTCCGTATTTCTGGAATAATCATAATTTGTAACTAAAGGAATATCTGATGCGCCGGCGACCGTCATCTTTTTGAGCATCCCCCAACTGTTGTATTCATTGGTGGTAATAGTGTTAAAGGGATCGGTTATTGTCAAAACCTGACCCAGATTATTGTATGAGAAAAGAGTTTCCAGACCGTCGATGTCTGTTTTTTTGATTACAAATCTTCCGCTGCTGTCGTACTGATCGGAAACAGTTCTTTGAGAAACACCGGGTGCAGAGGTAGTTTTCTGAACTACATTTCCGAATCCGTCATATTGAACTGTTTCTGTCAGATAATCCGTATTATGTCCCTTGGTCTCGGTTTTGGTTATCAGATTGCCGGTATATGTGTATTTTTCCTCTGAAGTCCTTGTGTCTCCATAAGCGGTTGATGTGGTGTTCTTTTTTAAAAGCCTGCCCACATAGTAATTTGTGCCGTTTCCTCCGGGGTTGTTGGAATAAGTATAGTTGGTGACATAAGAAGCATTTGCACCTTCCACCTGCAAAGTTGATTTCTTAATATTATAATAAGAATCAAATTCATTGTTTGTTGTCTTGGTTACTCCGGTAAGAAAGTCCTTTTCCGTTTTTATTTGAGGAAGATAAACATACCTTTTGTCGGGTAAATTAAGTGTGAAGTAAGTAACTGAATTTCGGGATATTAATTCAGTATCAATGGGATTGGTAATCAGGTTGAGGTTATTGCCGGAAAAAGACCACTTGCCCACAGGATAACCTCTTAGCGAGGGGGAGTAATAATCAACATTCCAAATTTTAACATCAATACCTTCAGTTACCCAGCTGCTCTGTGCTATTACTTTAAAGCCAAGTATTCCAAGCCCCTGCGAGTGGTTGGTCAATCCATAATATTTGAATTGGCGTTCCTTGCTTTTTCCCAAAGCAGATACTTTCTGTTTTGTAACCACAGCCAGTTCGGGCATTCTTTTGATTTCCACAAAAGGATAGGTTTCCGTATTGGAAGAGTAATAAGTTCCGTTCACATCTCCCAATCCTCCATTGGCAGCATTGGGTGTTAAATAATTGTAAGTTAGCTCAGAAACGATTTTACCGTTAACTTCGCTTACACTTAATAATCTGGAATCTATATTTTGATCTTTTCTGTATTTGCCTTTCCATATTTCATTGCCTTGGAGAAATACCAAATCAAAAAAGCCTTTGTTAAAGTCTCCGGTAATCAGATAAATCGGATCTTCGTAAACGTAATCTGAATCTATATGAGTTTCCTGATCCGTTCCAAAAGTGATTTTACCTGATGAATTTGGCCCCCTGTTGGGTTTTAAAAAAATATTACCTCTGCCATTTCTGTCATTAACTCCAACATTAAATGATTCATACTCACTTACCAGAAAATCGCTTTTCCCGTCTTTATTCAAATCCACTGCTCTGTATTGCCTGAGTTTTCTTCTGACGGTTGATGGAGCTCCTTCCCAAAAAGGCTGATATAAATAAAAATTATTATAAGAAACTTCCTCGAATGAATTACCCTTTGAAATATACATGGTCCAGTCGCTGCTGTCCTTTGCTTTGGGAATCAGTAAATCTGTTTTTCCATCCCCGTTAAAGTCACCCCAAACCAATTGTTTATTATCATCAACAGAAAGATTGTATTCAGAAATAGTCCCACTTGCCAGCGTTTCCGGGTATTCAGGATTGGTAAATGTATAAACAACATAATATCCATAGCTCTTTATATTTATGATATCGCTTTTTCCATCTCCGTCAAAGTCAATGACAAACTGCTTGTCATTGTAATCAATGTTAATACCGTTTGATTTTATCACAGCATCCTGATCGGAAATCAACGGATTCATGTTTATAAAATAAGGTTTAATATTTTGATATCCATAGTGAGGATTGCAATCCGGATCCGGTTTTCCTAATGGATCAGGATCAATAAAATAATTTATGATTTCATATTTGCCTATTAATACATAATCAGAGATTCCGTCTCCGTTAAAGTCCCCTTCCAGAAATCTTGTGTCGGGTGAACCGGTAAACTGATCAAAGCCAGGGATGTGCATACATCTCCCTGAATCTATTGTGTAATTTAGATATGGATATGAAACAGTTCTTGTATAATTTTCTGAAAAACTGTTATTGTTTATATTAAGAACCTGAGGTTTTAAATATAACTTATGATTTTCTCTTATGGACGAGTTTGAAAAAGGTCCGGTAGCCGTATTATATGTTTTTAGCACCACCGAATGCTGCTGCATCATTTTTCCGTCCTTCAGTGTGCTTATAGGCGGAATTAACAGGTTACCGTTTGTCGGAACAGTAATAGGATTCCACTCGTTATTGTCTATACTGTTCAAAAGTAATTTGTAACCGGAGGATTTTGCAATAAAATCCATTTTCCCATTTCCGTCAAAATCACCAGTGTAACTTACCTCTTCCAGATAATTATAAGCAGCAGATTTGTAATATACAAAATTATTAAACACTTCGTCTGAGGTCCCATATCCAAAAGTAATCGGATTGGCCGGTTCATTATTCCCGTTAAATTCCTGTATCTTTGAAACTGTTTGGTAATTTAATTCATTTTGTCCATGAGTCAATTGATATTTTTTGAACAAAACTCCTTTTGACTTTACGGTTATATAATCAAGCAGTTTATCGTTCGTTGTTTTAACTCCTTGAAGATAGGCTGTCTCGGGACGGAGTCGGTTTTTATAGACAAATTCAATTTCATTGGGATCACCCGTTGAAATATTAACATTCTTACTCCATCTAATGTATTTTATAAGCTTTACATTATTGCTTTCAGTATATTCATATTCAATTGCATTTCCCTGAGGATCAATCCATTTGTCAATCAGCCATTGCGTTATTCCTCTTGAATTACCGGTAGATCCGTAAAAAGCCTGTGTTCCGTCTGCAAATGTCACTTCGAATCTTTCCGGCCCTGTACCTGAAGTTCCCGGATAGCTATATTCACCAAATGCTAAAATCTTTAGATTGGAATAATTTTCTGTTAAATATTCTCTGGGTGGAAATCCAAGAGGAGGAGGTAGAGGAGAACTTTCAATCAGCCTTTGTCCGTCCAACGAATATTGATCATTCTCATCGAAATCGACTCCGTCTATATAACCATCCAAATCTATTCTTGTGCTTATTCGGGATATAGATGAAATTCCTACAATGTTCCATCCGTAACCAGCTGTTCCGTTGCTTCCCGAACCATCAAACATTAATGCAATTTGCGGTGCAACATCTTTTATTCCGGGGGGCAGAGCGATGGGAACTTTATAGTTTGCAGCACCAATCCCGTTGACAGTCAATTCTCCCTTTGTATCAGTAAGATATTGCTGAGATTTTGCAATTTGAAATATAAACAATAATACCACAAGAAACAGTATATTCTTTTTCATAATCTTAAGTTTTTAAAAGGATTTAAAGTTTGATAATCTTCTTTGAAACAATACTTTGATCTGTAAAGACGAATTGAACAAAGTATATTCCACTTTGACTGAGAGTCAGATCGATACTAAGTTTGTTTTCTGAACCCTTAAGCTCTAACAATTGAAGAACTGCGCTCGCGGATAGGACCCGTACCTGATAAATATAATTAGAAATTTCTTTTTCCCATTCAATGTAAAATAGTCCTCTCGTAGGGTTGGGATAAACAATAATTGCTTCTTCATACAACTCTGACAGTGACAATTCTTGTTGGGGTTCATTTTTATCTTGAATTGGTGAAAAATTTTCAACATATTGTCTCATTATTTGATTTCCTGAATTATCATAGGAAAAAACAATCAGTTTAGAACTTGGGTTTCCTAAATCTCCATCCTGACCATATAAAGGACAAAATGAGAAAATAATGATACAGATAAGTATTTGCGTCTTCATTTCTTATTTATAGTTTTAGTTAAGAACTTTTTGAGAGATAAATATTTTTTATAAATGTATCATTTTTTTTATAAACCCAAAAAAACTTATAGAATATTTAAAGATTTGTTAAATTTTGAAGATCTATTTTAAACAGAAATTATAATACTATATTTCGGCCAGCAATTTTAGAATATTTTGTTTCCTTATTTTTGATTAAATTTTTATTCATTTACTAATTCTTAACTGCTGAAATAAAAAAGCAGAAGTCAAATCAAAAAATCAAAATCAGATAAAGATGAGCCGCGGATTTGTAAAAGAAGGAGATCAAGAAGAAGCAGTCATCATACCCCAGCGTGCACCGCTGCCTCCGGGTGTTGTCAATTATGTAACAGCCGCCGGTTATCGTCAGCTGACCGATGAAAAGGAAGAACTGCTGAACGAACTTGCAAATATCCCAAAAGACAATGATACCGAACACCGCAGAACGATGACACTGATCAACGGAAAGCTTGCACTGCTTGAAGAAAGGATGGCAAGCGCACGAATCATCGAACTGAAAGATCAGCCGCAGGATGAAGTCAGATTTGGTGCAACAGTCGAAATTCAAAATGGAAATAAAAAGCTGAAATTTCAAATCACGGGAATTGACGAAGCGGATGTTAAAAAACAAAAAATCGCTTTTATCGCTCCGATTGCAAAAGCGATAACCGGCGCAAAGGAAGGTGACACGGTCAGTTTCAGACTCGGCGGAAAAATGAGCGAACTCAAAATCCTAAAAATCAGTTATCAATAAAAAAAGAGGATCGTTTCCAATCCTCTTCTTTTTGTAATATTTTAATTTGAATTAAGCAGTCTGCTGATTCGGATGAATTCCCCAGCTGTTGATGTTTGCATTTGCAAAATCGGGTTTGTATTTCTCGGGAATTTCACCTTTCAGCATTGAACCCACGGGAATGGAAGGGAAAATTTCCTCATAATCAAGCATAGAATTCAAAGAAACCCTTCTGTAAATATGGTGTCTGGTCAGATTTCTCATTTCATTCAAACCTGAAGCACCCAGCAGTTCCACAAATGCTTTGACTGCTTCTTCGTGATAATTCGCCAAACGAACTTTTTTGTCGTCAACCACCAGACCGACAGTCAGTTTCGGATCCTGAGTCGTGATACCGGTCGGACAGGTATTGGTATTGCAAAGTCTTGCCTGAATACAACCGATCGCCATCATCATCGCACGCGCTGAATTTACGGTATCGGCGCCCAATGCGATTGCTCTTGCAATATGGAAACCTGATGAAACTTTTCCGGATGCAATCACCCGAATGTGTTTTCTGATGTCGAGTCCGTTCAGGATGTTCACTACGAAGTCCAGCCCGTCAAGCATCGGCGCGCCCACATAGTTTGAAAATTCCTGAGGTGCTGCTCCGGTTCCTCCTTCACCGCCGTCAACCGTGATGAAATCGGGATAAATATCGAGTTTGATCATCGCCTGACAGATCGAAATAAATTCGCTCTTGTGTCCGATACAAAGTTTGAAACCAACCGGTTTTCCGCCCGACAGATCTCTCAGTTTCTGAATGAACTGAACCATTTCATAAGGCGTATCAAATGCAGAGTGATAAGGCGGAGATTCAACAATCGTATGCGGTTTGATGTGACGGATTCTTGCGATTTCCTCCGTATTTTTTGATGCCGGAAGGATTCCTCCGTGACCGGGTTTTGCCCCCTGTGAGATTTTCAGCTCGATCATCTTCACGCTCGGCAGTTTTGATTTTTCGGCATAAAGTTCCGGACTGAAATTTCCGTTCTCGTCACGACAGCCGAAATAGCCGGTTCCCACCTGCCAGATCAGATCGCCGCCGTGTTTCAGGTGGTGGTCGCTGATTCCTCCTTCACCCGTATTCTGTGCGAAGTTTCCGATTTTGGCGCCGGCGTTCATCGCTTCAACCGCCTGACCGCTCAACGAACCGAAACTCATTGCGGAAATATTGAAAATACTTGCAGAATACGGCTGTTTGCAGTCTTTGTTTCCAAAAACCACTCTCGGATCGTGATTCAAAGTTTTAAATGCTTTTGGCGCAATTGAATGGCACATCCATTCGTATCCTTCCTCATACACATCAAACTCGGTCCCGAAAGGAATGGTCTGAAGTGTCTTTTTGGCGCGCTGATAGATTGTCGAACGATCCACTCTGTGAAACGGACGGCCGTCAATGTCTGATTCTATAAAATACTGATACATTTTTGGTCGCATATCTTCCATCAGATACCTGAGTCTTCCAAGCAATGGAAAAATACGTCTCACCGCGTGTCGGGTCTGGAGCATGTCCTGATAACCCATAAAGGTCAAAACAATCACGATACCAAAGAGAACAAACCAACTTGAGCCAAGGAAATAACCCAGCCCAAAAGTTACCAATAATGTCAAGGTCGAAATTATAACGAATCCCTTTCGATGCATAACAAAGTTATTTAGATATTAAAAATCAGTTTAAATTGCAAAATAAATTTATAATTATCTGTCGGACTGTCTGATTCCGCAAACTTTCCGATCAGCGTATTTCGATGTAAATGTATGATTAATTGAGAATTTAAAAAAATCTAAAATATTTTCTTAAAACCAATTTTTTTAACTATTCAAAACTGATATTCAACGAGTTAAATTTACCTTCCGAATAATCCACTGCAATTGACCATTTTAAAATTAAGCCGCAAAAAGAATTGCAACTACTCAAAAAGTCAATACAGTCGGCTGATTTTTAGTTTGATAAACAGTCTGAAGCTCCATGACGAAGAAATCACGGCAGCGCCCAAAAACTGATAAATTCAGCCAATTTTTAACAGTTCTAAATAATGAACCGGCTCAATCTGTGATTTCAAAAATCGGACTGCCGATGCTTCCGTTTGGCTGTTGTATATGCAGCAAAGCAGAAACCGTTGGTGCAATATCGGTCATATGTGTCGTCCTGTGCGTATTGCCATGTCTGATTCCCCAACCCATGAAGACCACCGGAATATGGCTGTCATAAGGATTCCATGCGCCGTGGGTCGTTCCTTCTTTTGAACCGTAATAGCCGTACCACTGCGGTTCCAAAATCAACTGAATGTCACCGCTTCTTTTGTAATTGTAACCGTTGATTGCCATTTCCCGAATCGGTTCAGGCAAACTCGAAGAATTGAGTTTTTCCATATCTGCCGCAAAAGCAACGCCGGGCTGCTTTTTCATAAAACTGACGATGGTTTCTTTGATTTTTTCGGTATCCAATTTCAAGGAATCAATCTTTTTGTGATCAAGAAAAATCTGATTGTTCATAATTGCATAAACCAGTTTCTGCTGACCAAACTGACCAGTGAGCTGTTTGTCAAGTTCTGCCGAAATATCTTTCCTCATCCAAAATCCTGCATTTCCGCCTTCATCCTGAATAAACTGCGGATTGTGTGCCGCACCGTGATCTGCTGTCAGAAAAACCAGATAGTTTCCTTTTCCGATCTGCTGATCCAGATATTTGAAAAATTCTCCCAAATCCTTATCCAGTCTCAGATAAGTATCTTCAATTTTCAGTGAATTGATCGCAAACTGATGACCTATATAATCTGTACTCGAAAGACTCACTGCCAGAAAATCGGGCACACCTGCCGGATTTTTCCCCATATTTTCATTGGCTATGATTTCTTTTGCCAGCTGCAGCGTCACCGTATTTCCAAACGGAGTTGCTTTGATCAGCTCTCTTCCCTCCTCTTTCAGCGCAGCTTTCAGATCGATCGGAAAAGTTCCGGTTTTTTGATTTTTGTATTTTTCTTCATAGATATTGTCATCACCCACATGGTTCATGTAGGTGTTGATCGGATAAAGCGTTTCCCATTTTCCGTTGAGATATTTTCCGGTATGATCTGCTTTGTTGAATTTCTGAATATAGTTTGGCAGTTCTTTCATATAAAAACTGCTGCTCACCCAGTTTCCGTCCACATTCCAATAGGCAGCATCCGCAAAATGACCGGCAGGCAATATGGCTCCGCGGTCTTTCAGAGAAACACCGATTACTTTTGATTTGAAATCGGTTGCCAATTTCAATTCATCCGTAACCGTTGAAGCCAGCAGATTTTTAGGTGACATTTTTCCGGCTTTTGCATCAGGATCCATACCGATTCCCCGAACCGAATCATCCTGAGCGCAATACATTCTCTTTTGTGTTTCTCTGATGTAAAAATCATTTCCGGCTATCCCGTGAATCGCAGGCACGCTGCCGGTATAAATTGTTGAATGACCGATCGCGGTATAAGTCGGAATATAAGGAATCAATGTAATTTCGGCCGTAAAACCTTCATTCAGCATTCGTTTGAAACCGTCGTTTCCATATCGGTCATAAAATTTGTACAGATAATCCCAGCGCATCTGGTCAACCACAATTCCGACCACCAGCCTGGGCCGGTCGTTGTTATTTTTCAGCTGTGAAAATCCAAAACTGAAGATGAAAACAAAAAAGATTGTAAAGAGAGTTCGAAAACAGAATTTCATCGATGAATATTTATGAATTAAATTGATAGATTGTTAAAAAAATAAATTTCAAAACGACTGACATTATATTATTCGATGCCGAGCGTTTCCTTTGCCAGTCGTATCATCTTTGGATCGCCGGTATGTTTTCCTTTGTCGTCAGAAAGTTTGATGACATTTGTCCAGGACAGATCAGGTTCCGCAATCGAAACGAGTTTGATAACGATATTCATTGGTTTCAGACCGGTATCATTGGTCAGATTGGTTCCGATTCCAAAAGAAATCCCGATTTTTCCCTGAGTCGCTTCAACGATTTTTTTGACCTTTTCAAGATTCAAGGCATCCGAAAAAATAATGGTTTTGTGCATCGGGTCGATTCCCATCTTTTTGTAATGTGCGATTACTTTTTCAGCAAATTCAATCGGATCACCGCTGTCATGCCGGACACCGTCAAAAAGTTTTGCCAGTTTTTTGTTAAATTGTGTAAAAAACACATCGGTCGTGTAAGTATCGGTCAGCGCAATTCCCAAATCGCCGTGATAAGCGTTGACCCAGCGGTCAAGACTGATTCCGTTTGAAACTTTAAATCCAAAACGGGCGGCATGATACATAAACCATTCATGCGCATGCGTTCCGATCATCTTTACACCGGTCGTCATTGCAAAATGTACATTGCTGGTTCCAACATAACTGCTGCCTCTGAATTTTAACAAAGCTTCGTCAATCAGTTTTTGAACCTCATAAGAATGTCTTCTTCTCGTCCCGAATTCTGCAATCTTCACTCCGAGTTCTTTGTAGGCATTCATCTTGGTGTCCAGTCTTTCAATTACTTTCTGATCGCTCTCTCTCTGCTGTCCTGTTTGTTCATAATACAATTCGCTGATCAGCGCCAGCAGCGGAACTTCCCACAGTATCGTCCGATACCAGTGACCGTGAATGCTGACTCTGAGGTCTTCACCGTTTTGAATCACATCCACTTCAGACGGATCATAACGATAGCCCTGAAGAAAATCGAGATAGGCAGGATTCAGATACGGACAATTGATTCTCAGATATTCTTTTTCTTCGGCTGTCAGCGTCAGTTCTGACATCTGACGAATTCTTTCTTTCAGTGCTTTGTCAAATCCCGCCGGAAAACGGTGTTCGCCCCGGTTAATGAATTCGTATTTTGCAAGCGTGTCGGGATAGAGTTTGACCACTGCATACTGCATGGTGAATTTATAAAAATCGTTGTCCAATATTGATCGGTTGCTCATTTCTTCTGATTTGGATTTAAATTTAAGCCGAAGTTCATCAACAAAATTAAAATAAAAAGCCCGAAAACCTGAGTCTTCGGGCTAAAATCTAATTTTATCTCAAAAGCATTCTTTGATTTGAATGTTTCAGTTGTCGATTATCTGTCGATCGAACCCAGCACTCTTTTCATAAAATGATTGGCTGCATCTCTTTCCTCCATCCCGTTTTCGATCAGAGATTTCATTTCGATCGCTCCGCAGATATTTGAGATAATTTCACCGATCGCATCTCTCTCATCCTCTTTCACAGCAGGCGATTCCGCATAGGCTTCAAGAACGGTCAGCGCATTTTCCATTTCTTCAAATGAACAGTTCTTCTGCAAATTTTTATAAACCGGCAATTTCATTGTAAAGTTCTTTTAATTGTTCTTCTTTTGATGTAACCACCTGATTTACAAATTCTCCGTCTTTGTAGATTGCAAAAGTCGGCAGATTGGTGACTTCAGCCAGTTTTCTGCTTTCGGGGAATTTCTCGGCATCTGCATAGATGAACTGAATGTTCTCATCTGACTGAGCCATTCTTTTCAGTTTCGGCTTCATCAGTCTGCAGTTTCCGCACCATCCGGCGCCAAACTGCACCAGCGTTTTCGGCTGCTGACCGATCACCTCTTTGAGGTTGTCTTCTGTAATTTCAACAAACATTTTCGTTCTGATTAATTGAGTGACAAATATTCCGAAACACCTTCTTTGGTCGCCTGCATTGCAGTTTTTCCTTCTTCCCAGTTGGCAGGACAAACTTCACCGTATTTTTCAACATGGATAATCGCATCCAACAGACGAACGTACTCATCAATGTTTCTTCCCAACGGCAGATCGTTGATGGTTTCGTGACGAATCACACCGTTTTTGTCGATGATGAAAGTTCCTCTGTAAGCAACCGGAAGTCCTTCAAATACAATTCTTTCGGTTTCATAATCGGTTACATATTCACCCGCAAGCACACCGTAATCCATAGAAATGGTTTTTGACAAATCGGCAACTACGGGATAGGTGACACCCTGAATTCCGCCATGATCTTTTTCTGTATTCAGCCATGCCAGATGGGTTTCCTCAGAATCGGTTGAAACTGCAACAACCACAGCATCTCTTTTTTCAAATTCAGCAAGTTTCTCCTGAAATGCGTGAAGTTCGGTCGGACAAACAAAGGTGAAATCCTTCGGATAGAAGAACAGTACAATGTTTTTTTCGCCGATCGGCAATTTGAAGTCGTTAACGATTTCTTCTCCGTCCAAAACTGCCGGAGCTGTAAACTGAGGAGCTTTTTTTCCTACTAATGACATAATATTTAATTTTTTAAGTTTTTTAATTTCGACTGCAAACTTAATAGCTAAATATTATGACTTAAAGACAAGTCAATAGTTTATTCTGATTGATTTATTGAATGATTTTATATATGACAAATCTCAGTCAAAAATCTGGAAATCGCTGCCGTCATAAGAGCCGAAGACCATTTTCGGATGTGAATCCTGATGATAGAAATTACCCGATTTGTCGATTGCGATCGCTCCGGCAAAACCGTCGTATGGTTTGAGCTCATCAAAAGTTTTTTCAAATGCTTTTCCGATCGGCATACCGTCTGTAACACGGGTCACAATTTTTGCAGCCACCGCACCGCTGACGATGTCCTCGCCCACTCCGGTACAGCTTACCGCACAATTTGAATTGGCATAATTTCCGGCAACGGTTGCAGAATCCGAAATCCTGCCGGGAATTTCAAAACCTTTGCCGCCGGTCGAAGTCGCAGCAGCCAGTCTTCCCTCACTGTCGATTGCAACACAGCCGACAGTACCGGTTCCCAATGATTTTAATTTTTCTTCGTATTCTTTTCTTCGCTGTTCGGTTTCGGTCGAAAATTCCTCAAATCCGTTTTTTCTTGCAAAATCGGTTGCTGCCGGACCGCCCAAAACTCTGTCATCAAAATCAATCAGTACTTTTGCAACTTTGATCGGATTTTTAACTTTCTGAATATTGATCACACCGCTCATTTTCTCGGTCTGACCGTCCATTACAGCCGCACTCATCCTGATTTTCCCATCGCTCTGAATCTGTGAACCGATGCCCGCATTAAAAAGCGGATCATCCTCCAAAAGAGAAACGGTATGGATCACGGTTTCAAAAGCAGAATTGTTTTTCAAAAACGAATAACCGTCTTCGAGTATTCTTTTCAGTGCATCCTGTTTTGCTTTTTTTGTTGCTGAATCTGTGCCCGATTCGCTGAAGAATCCGCCGTGGATAATCAGTTTGATCATTTGACTATACTGTTTTTGAAGATTTGTCAAAGATAGTGAATTCGCCGGTGGTCAGATCATATTTGTCGTCCTGGCTCATCACATGGACAATCAGATTGTTGATCGAAATCGGCGCTCCCAACGGAACATCGGTCAAATTGGTATCCTTAATCTGTCTTCCGTCAACCAGTATGACAAGCCCCGAACCGATGGCCTCCATACAGCTTCCGTTTTTGATCAGCAGACCGGTATCTTCACCCAATCCGATTCCAAGCACGCTCGGATTGCTGACAACCGCCTGAAACAAACGGCCGATTCGCCCGCGGCTTACAAAATGAGTATCGATGATCACATTTTCAATCAGATCCAGACCGCTGGTGATTTTCACCTCACCTTTGAGCAGTGCTTCTTTGCTGGTTCCCTGATAGATCATGCTCGCAGATGCAGCAGCTGCACCGGCTGAAGTTCCGGCATACACAAATTCTTCATTTCTGTATTTTTCAGTAAGGACTTTGTGAAAACGGGTTCCGCCCAAAATCGAAGTCAGACGGAGCTGATCGCCGCCTGTGAACATCATCACATCTGCTTTTTCAACTCTTTCAAGGGTTTCATCTGTCGAAGCTTCTTCCCTTTTTTGGATATGAAGCGCGCCCACATTGTTGGCACCGAGATAATTGAATGCTCTGATATATTCAGAACCGACATCCATCGGAATCGATGAAGCGGTCGTAACGATTTCTATTCTCGATTCAGGTCCCAGCCTGGATTCTTTGATGATTCTTTTCAGTATCCCTTTTTCAAAGAAATTTAAATTATTGGCTACGTTTTTGTCAAAACTGACTTCGGTAAAACTTCCTTTGTCAATTGCACCGCCAATAATGATCAGCTTTCCTTTTATTTCCATTGGGCAAATCTAATTATAATTTCATATTCAAAACCGACCTGACTTCAACCTAATTAATAACAAGTTTTTAAGAATTTTAGTATGAATTCAAAAAACACTTCCTCTTTATTATTTCAGTTCGGACAATGATTTCCTAAATGTTTCAATGATTTTTGGAATATCGTCAAGCGATGCTCTGCCGACCGAAAGTCTGAACCAGCACAGTTCATCGGAAGATCCGAAAGCATAAAATGGAACCAGCGCCACTCTGACTTCATCAATCAGCCAGTCTGTAATTTCTCTTGCAGAATTCAGCATTTTTCCTGCCGGCGTCTGTTTTCCTTTCAATTCCAGATTCACACTCAGATAAAGCGCAGCTTCAGGTTTGATGGCATCCACACTGAATCCTTCAGATTTCAGCTGTTTGAAACCATTGTAAAAACCATTGAGTCTTTCCGACAATTCAAAACGGTGATGATCGAGATATTTTTGAACTTCATCAAACTGAGCCAGAAAAGCTGCCGTTCCCAACTGTTCGGGTTTTGGCGCCCATGCACCGACATGGGTCAGCAGCGCAGACATTTTTTTGATGATGTCTTCAGGACCGTAAGCCCAGCCGACTCTCAAACCGGTGGCTGAAAATGCTTTGGATATTCCGTCGATTGAAATCATAAAATCCTTTATTTCGGGACGAATCAAGACCGGATGAAGAAATTCGGCATCACCGTAATTCAGCTGCCAATAGATTGAATCAAAAAGCAGATAGACCGGTTTACGGTTTTCAGAAAGTCTTTTTTTGTTTTCATTGAGGATCAGCTCACAGATTTCTTCCAGCTGAGTCCGTTCAAATACAGTTCCGCCCGGATTCAGCGGTGAACAGAGCGCAATCAGAGACACCTTTGAAATATGCGGTAAGATTTCTTCTGCGGTCGGAATAAATTTATTTTCGGGTTTTGTCGGAATCTCAATGGTTTCAGCCCGATTCAAAAACGAATAGGCATCATTGTTCCATGAAGGCACAGGAAACAGCACCGTATCGCCCGGATCGACAACCGTTCTGTAAAATGAATAAATCAAAGGTCTTGCACCTGCTGAAACCAGTATTTCATTTTCAATATAATCCGGACCGCCAACTTTTTTCAGATATTCTGCAGCATTTTTTCTCAATTCGGGTTCTCCATTTGCCACCGGATAATTTGTATAACCCGAGTTGTACGCATCAATCACAGCATCCTTGAGCAGTTTTGGCGTTGAGAAAATTGAGGTGTCAAAATCACCGATGGTCAGATTGTAAATTTTTTCGCCCTTCATCAGCAGCTCTCTGACCTTACCGCCGATATTCAGGATTTCGGATCCTTTCAGGTTTTCTGATATATCTGAAGTCTTCATTTTATTGTTCATTCCATTGATCAGGCTAAATTAAATTTCTTTCGATAAAACAGCCTTTTATTTTTGATTTTTTTTGAATTCAATTTCAGTTTTGAAACAGACAATCGTCAGTGATTAAAATCATTGTTCAAAAACCAAAATCCTTGATCCAAATCATAATCAGATTCGACAATATAGAATACATTTGTATCCGAAATGAGAGAGAAATCGCTTTTTCTGATATGGCCGATGATTTTTGTACTTCTGTTCGGAAGTATAAAGAACAGTCTGCTTCTCAATTTCTATCTGTTGGACAACAAAGACTTCACCGAACTCTTTTGTGAAAACAAAGACAAACCGGACGAACACTGTAACGGGAACTGTCAAATTTCAAAAATGGCAGATCAGACCGACGGAAATGAAATTCCTGCGCTTTTGCAGCAGTTAAAAACCGAATCGGTATTTCTGTCTGAAGATTTTCATTTTGAAATTCCTGAATTCTTTTCAAGTCCGATTCATAATTTCTACTATTTGGACCATTTTCAGTCTGTTGATTTGAAACGGTTCACACCACCGCCTGTTTTTGGCTGATCAATTAATTTAAACACTTTATTTTGACCGGATCATTGGATTCGGATTCAAGAATTATGTTCAAAAATCAATTTGCGGATCATTTCAATTCGCACAAATCATTGTATCAACCAAAAAAAATAAAAATTATGAAATTCTTAAAATATGCACTGCTGTTTGCAGCAGCCACAATTATGTTTTCGTGTTCAGATGACGACAACGGAAACGAACCCCAGCCAATTGACGAAACCGAAGGTCTTTTGCTGACAAAAACCTTTGAAAATCAAAATCATAAGATCGCAATTTATACGGAAAGCGGAAAGCTGACAGACGGTTACAACAAAGTTTATCTGCAATTAAAAAACAGCGACGGTTCACTGATCACCAATTCAAATTTCAGCTGGATGCCTATGATGGATATGGGAACCATGCAACACGGTGCGCCTCATTCGGATATTCAAAAAGTCAGTGGAAAGCAAAGTCTGTACGAAGGCTGGATCGTTTTCCAGATGGCGGGTTCATGGGATCTGAGTTTTGAATATTCCGTCGGCGGAAGCAGTTATGAAATGTCAAATGCAATCGAAGTTCAGCAGGCTGCAAAAAGAAGGGTGACCACTTTTGTCGGAAGTGATGATGAAAAATATATCGTTGCGCTGGTTGAGCCTTCGGACCCGAAAGTTGCAGTAAACGATATGACGGCTGCGATTTTTAAAATGGGATCAATGCATGATTTTCCGATTGTGAACAATTACAAACTGAAAATCGATCCGAGAATGCCCGGCATGGGAAATCACGGTTCGCCAAACAATGTGGATCTGACCCAGACCTCAGACGGATTTTATCACGGAAAACTGAGTCTGACAATGACCGGTTACTGGATCATCAATCTGATGCTTGAGAACCAAAACGGCGAGATTCTGAAAGGTGAAGAAATAACCGAATCAAATCCGCAAAGCAGTATTTTCTTTGAAATCGAGTTTTAATTGATTGGATCAATTGAATTGCAAAATTTATTGTAATTCAATTTTGCGAATGATTATGTAATTGAATTAAAAACAAAGACGATGAAAAAATACATCCTAACAGCATGGACGATCGGTTTTGGTCTGACGGTCTTTGGCCAGGATTATCCCATTGACAGTCTCGACAATGTGATGCTCGACGAAATCATCATTTCACAGCCGATGGACAAACAACTGAAAGACTCAAAAATCCTCGGTTCGATCGATAATTATCTCGAAAAATCAGCTTCGGTGAATATGATCAAAAGAGGTGCTTATGCCTGGGAACCAATGCTACAGGGAATGGCGACCGAACGCAGCATCATCACGCTTGACGGAATGCGGATTTACAGCGCCTGTACCGATAAAATGGATCCGGTGACTTCGTATGTTGAAATTACAAATTTCTCAAAAGCAAATATCAGCAGCGGTCCGTCGGGTGCTTCACACGGCGGCACCATTGCCGGAAACATCGATCTGGTGAGAAAAAGAGCAGGTTTCAACAATGCCGGTTTCAAAGGTTCGCTGTTCAGCGGTTTTGAGAGCGTCAACCAACAGCTGATTGCCGGAACCGGTATGAGTTATTCATCCGACAGGTTTTTTACAAATCTTGATTTCACCTATCGTGATGCGGACAATTACAAAGCAGGCGGCGGTGATGAAATTATGTATTCACAGTTTACAAAATACAATCTTTCGGCGATTGCCGGTTATAAACTGACTGATCATCAGTCGATTGAAGCCTCATTGATTTATGACCGCGCAACCGATGTGGGCTATCCCGCTCTGCCGATGGATGTTTCACTTGCCGAGGCAACCATCGCTTCGGTTCAGTATTCTTACAAAGATTTGTCGCCGACATTCAATCTGTGGGAAACCAAAGTTTATTACAACAATGTCAAACACGTGATGGATGACAGCCATCGTCCGGATGTGCCGATTCGGATGGATATGCCCGGCTGGAGCAAAACTTCGGGATTTTATACCAAACTGAAAGGGAATTATTTGAAACACAAATTTGCATTCAGTCTGTCGGGGCATCTGAACAATTCGCTGGCCGAGATGACGATGCACCCGAACGATCCGAACGAACCGGATATGTATATGATGACCTGGCCGGATGTGAATACGGTTTACGGCGGATTTTTTATCGAGGACAAAGTTGAATTTACACCTCATCTGAATCTTGATTTTTCGGCTGGTTTCGGTCTTCATAACAACAGCATTAAAAGCGATTTTGGTTTGAGCAGTCTCCAGGTTTTTTATCCTGAAATGGAATCATCAAAAACCCGTTCGATCAAAAGTATCAACACCGGCTTTTCGTTTCATCACAACCGTTGGCTGCACGGCTTTAGCGTTGGTTTCAGTGAGAGGGCGCCTTCGGTTTCAGAGGCATACGGATTTTATCTGTTCAACAGTTTTGATGCCTATGACTATGTCGGAAATCCGTTTTTGAAAAATGAGAAATCGGTTGAATTTTCATTGTCCACCCAATACAAATTTGACAAACTGACCGTGAAATGGCAGGGAAATTTCTTCCATATCTATGATTACATCATCGGAAAACCCGACCCGTCGCTGATTCCGATGACCATCGGCGCAAACGGGATCAAGGTGTATGAAGCTTTGAAATATGCTGAAATATTCAATACCGATCTCGATTTGGAATACCGTTTTCTTCCCGGCTGGAGTTTTAACGGACGCGCTTCTTACCGATACGGTGAAGATTTTGAAAAAAACAGACTGCCGCTGATTCAGCCGTTTAATTATCGTGTCGGATTTCGGTTTGACAAAAGAAAATGGTCGGCTGAAGCGGATTTGGAAGGAAGTTCAAAAAACAGCAGATACAGTGCTGAGTTTGGTGAAACGCCAAAAGACAGTTATCAGATTGTGAATGTTTCGGTTTCAAAAGTATTTGATTTCAATGCAAAGAAACTGACTGTAAAACTGGGTGCGGAAAATCTGTTTGATCAGGATTATGCGACATTTTCTGATTGGAACAATATACCGAGACCGGGCAGGAATCTGTTTGTCAATCTGATTTTTAACTGGTAGAGGTTTAAAAACTATAATTTTTTCATTCATTTGTTTTTAGATGCCAAAAGCTCAGGATTCGAAAGGATGCTGAGTTTTTTTGTTTCTCACAGATTGCACGGATGTTCACAGATTTATTACATAGAAATTGCCTTAATTCCTATGCAGAGACGAACGGCCTTCGCCTCTGCAATAACAATCAGGCGGAATCAATCTTCTTCACCTGTACTTTCAAAAAAATGGACAATTGAAAAATTTGAAAAAACATAAATCTCAACAGTTAAGAAATAAAAAATTGATGCTGCATTAAGATGAAAGAGAATTTAATTTCAAAATAGTATATTTGTTAGGCTAAAAAATAATTTCTCACCGGACAACCTTCCAAGACTCAATCCCATGACAATGTATTACAAACTGTGTATCAGCCTGTTCTTGCTCGCTTCGGGATGCCTGTTTGGGCAGCAAAACTGCAGAAATGTACCGATGCAGGAAGTGAAAATTATAAAGTCTCAGAAAGTAAAACAAAACGGAAAAACCGTTCAAAAAAAAGACATTATTCGGATTTACAAAGAAATTCCTTCCCAGCCCAATCAGCATTTTTTTAAGTGCAACGGACTGGTGTTTGAAAAGGGCGGTGAACTGATTTTCAGAGCCAAAGGCAGTGACAGCAGGCTGTTGACTTACAATGATTTTATTCAAAAATCCGGACCCGGAAAATCCAACAGTTCCAACCTGCTCAGCCGCGGGCAAAACACGGATTGCAAAGTCAATGAAACACCTTATGATTATCTTCTGGATGATTTCGTAGTATTGAAAAACGATGAATGTCTTTATGCCTTTTTCGGTTGGGATACCTTTTGGCTGAAAGAAGATCTGGCCATAAAATTTACAGTTTCTTCCGTTCTTCCGAACGTCCTGGTTTTCAAAGACTCAAACGGGAAATCTTATTCGTTTGCCATTCAGGGCAATGACCTGACCATCAAAAGCAGTGAATTGCCAGAAGAAGAATTATTCGATATTTATCTGAATTTTGAAGGTGCCGACGAAAAAGTCGCAGATGGAATCCGGCTGATCAATATTCAAAAAACCATCGAAAGGCTGAAAAATAAGCATTACAGCGAAGAAGACATCCTGAATATTCTGATGCAAAATTATTTTTCGGATGCATACAGCGAAAACGACCTGCGAAAAAATACACTTTCAGAAATAATTTCCAACAGTATATCAAACCCTGTTTACCGATAATCAATATGAATAATCGTAAAAAGATACTGCTTTCGGTGCTTCATTCGTTGTGGATGATCCTGCTGGTTTTTATTTTGCAGAAATCGCCGATAATTTTTAATTACGAAGTAAACCTAACGCAAAACCTTTGGGAAACAGAATTTTATGCGCGTTTTGGAAAAGTAAAGAATCAGAATCAATTCACCCAAAAATTCTTTTTTATCAACACGGCAAGAAGTTTTGAAATTGACGATGAAACACCGTCGGAAACGGCTAATCTGAGAACCAACCGGGCACAACTGTTGAGCGTGCTGAAGACTTTGAATGAAAACAAAGATGATTTTGCGGTCATTTTTCTGGATATTTTCATTCCCGAAGCGCAATCTGCAACCGACATTGAGTTACAAAAAGTTGTGGGTGAATTGAAACAACACAAAAAAATCGTTACGGTTACCAATGTGGTGAATTATTATGAACCAATGACCAATCTTCCCTCACTGGTTAAATCCATTCGTTTTCATTCCAACGATTATACGCTGTATGAGAAGAATATGTTTGGCGATGCCTTGAGCGGTCCGGCTTATTATCCACTGTCCAACAGCGATGCTTTTTTCAAGTTCAACTACAATGTCCGAATAGAAAATAAATCGAGGAAACAGGCGCCTTTGCTGTTATATGAGTGCATTGACAGCAAAACCGCAAAAGCCCCGTTTGGGTTCGGGCTTTTTTATAAATACAATGGCGACGGCCGGCTTTATCAGAACATCTACATTCCCAAAATCATTTTGGACAACAATAGTCTGCATTATGTTAAAGATGAAACGTCTGCCCAAAACGCAGAATTTTTAAATGAATTGGCGGATGATGAAGAATTTTTGACAGATAAACTCAGCCGTGAACCCGGCAAAATTATTTTTATCGGTGATATGAGTTTTGGCGATGTCCACTATGCAAAGGGGGCACGCATCAGCGGTCCGATGCTCGTTGCCAATACCCTGATTGCGTTGATGGAAGCCAATAACCGCATTTCGTATTTGTATCTGATTTTTCTCGTTTTCGCTTTTTCGGCGGTCAGTTATCTCACCTTCAACCCCAAAATACTGGAAACTGAGAGCCGTCGAAAAATCAAGTTTTCGTTGCTTCATTCAATCTACCAATACCTTATTTCGAAGTCCAATTACCTGATTCTTTTGGGGGCAACATTGGTTGGGATTTTTATTTTCAATCAGTATATTTTCCTGTTTTTCAATCTGATCTATATTTTTCTGTTAAGCAAGCTTATCAATTGGAATAAGAAAAGTCGGGCTGCATTTTCGGCTTGAAACCTATAGGGCATTTGCCGTATTTTCAGCTTTGGGCAGAGAAATAGTAAGAATCATTCAAAAATAAATTTTATTTTAGCATTGTTAAACATTACTAAAAAAGAATTTTATGAAAAAATCAATTTTTACAGTACTCAGTTGCCTGTTTTTTGCACTGATGAGTTTTAATGTCAACGCGCAGAATGCGCCGAAAAAAAGCATTGATCTGAAAGCCTCTAAAATCGAAGCGTCAAGAGGAGCAAACCCGAACATCATAGTGGATCGCGGAACTTCAGATGTTAATGAGGGAGCTTCAAGAGGTTCCGGACCTTACACCTGTTGGGTATATTTTCACAATTATACCAGTTATACCATTGATATCTATGTTGACGGTTATTATCAGGGCACGATTGGTGCGTATGCAGACGCCTATGTTTCAACAGGCAGCGGCTACACAACGGTTTACGGAAAATCAATCGGAGGAACTGCGCAATGGAAATTTAATGGTGCGGACTGCAACGGAAGCTCTCATTATAATTTCTATGATTAACGCCGGTTAAAAATGAATAAAATTGAAAAAACGCATCCTGATGGCTGCGTTTTTTTGTTTTAAATTTATATTTGCTTATTCAACTTGCAGCGTATTTATGAATCTGTTTATGAGATTTCAAGTCAAATTAACTGTCATTATTTTACTGTTTTTTCCCATTCTGATTTTTGCCCAGAATCCCGGAAAAACCTTTATAGAAATTCCCGATGCAATACTGGCTGCTGACATAAGTCCTGACGGAAAAAAAATTGTGTGTTCCACCAAAGATTACATTTACAATCTGAATGTAGATGATTTTGAAATAACAGATTCCGTAAGATTAAATATTCCCGAGAATTTTAAGGTCAGTCAAGTCGGTTTTATCAATTCAAATTATGATTTAATCCGTGTCAAAACTATGGAAGCTGCCCTCGGAAATTATGCATTCAGAATCCCGTTTTTTGAATATCCGAAAGACTCCGTTTTTATTTATAATTTGAAAATCGGACAAAAAACCGCTGCATTGGCCGGGAACTTTCATTTTTCAGGTTTTCACAAGAAAAATGATATGGTAGTCGGTTACAACGATTATTTTGAATGGACAAATGACAAAGGTGAAGTAAACAAATCTTCAAAAAGTGGAGAACTCGCTCTTTCTTCCATGCCTGACAACCGAGTTCCGTCAAATGGCATTATCAAAAAAGTCAATATTTCTCCTGATGATAAAACCCTCGCCATTGTTTATTTTGATTCCATCTCAAAAACCAATGGAGCACCAAGTCATTATTCGCTGGAATTGCGAAGCCTACCCGAACTTGAAGTAATCAGGAAAACTTCATTCAGATCGGAAAATGAGGTGAATAGAATTGTTTTCAGCCGGGATTCAAAAACCATATTTCTGGACAATCAGCCAAATGATAACAGCCGGTATGTGAATGTAGAACGGAATTTTTTGTTTTATGACGAAAACCTCCAATGGATCAATAATTTAGAGCAGCACACCCACTTTACCGGCTTCAAGACAGATGATAATATCTGGATGCAAAACAAAAATGAAATTTTGGAAACCGAACCAAAATCCGGACAAGTTCAGAACCAAATCTGGGCAAACCTGACACCTTTCGGATTTATCCTGAATTTCTATAAAATCAATGAAAATGACATCATCATCATTGGCAATGCAAACTCAAATGCAGATACCACCAAAAACGGAATCGAACTTTTCTCGCTCAAAGACAATGCTGTGTACACAAAAAAACAAGTTATTGGCACTGAGGATGTTTTGTATGATCCGCATAAAATGATTGTACAGAACAATTTGTTTAACGGAACAAATATCCAGGTCAACGAGCAGAATAAAATATTGTTGACCGTCGGAAATCCGTTTGACCAAACCGGTAACATTCAGTTGTGGGATATGGAAAATTTCAGAAAGCTTTATGAACTGAAATTTGATGAAGAAATATACGCTTTCCTGAACAGCAGCGGCAAAGAAGTTCTCATTTTTGAAAAATTTTCAATGTCCAAAAACTACAGCGATTTTTTACTCAAAGTGCTTGACATCCCGAGCGGAAAAATAAGAGTCCAACCCTATATTGAACATTCGAGCGACTTTAGTTTGGGACATTGGGTAAAATGTTATCCGAAGGAAAGCAGCAAAGAAACATGGATTTGCTCTTCTAATCGGGAGGAAATTTATCAAATCAACACAAAAGACCTGAGCATAACGCCATTTAAAAATTTTAATGAAAACAAAAAATACAAAGGACTGCTGCAGACAGATATTCTCGACACCAATAATGACAATTTATTGCTGAGAATTGAAAACAATATAGAATACACTCCCTATCCGGTTGGAATTTTTGAGTATAATTTAACAAACGGTCAATTGAAAGAATTTCCAAAATTCTTGTATGACAAAAAGAACTTGCAGTACGCAGGCGGTCAATTGGTTTATTCAGACTCCAAAGGAGTCAGTACATACAATCCGCAGACAGGTTCAGAAAATCTGCTGATAAAAAGTTCGGGGACCCAATCGGGAATTATAAAAAGCCTGAATTCAATTTTTGTAAAGAACGATGACAATCTTTATCAACTGTCAAAAAATTCGTTGAAAACGGAAAAACAATGGGCAAACATCGAAAAAGACGGATTTCTTACCAATGCCTTTGCCTATCAGAATGATTTTTTTGCTTTCAAATACCAATCGGACGAGCAAACAAGTTTTTTGAACCGAATATCAGATCATGGAGAATTTCTGAACAAAAACATCAAACCACAAACCAATGATGGAAGTATCCACACCATACAACTGAGCAAAGAAGGTGTCTTGCTTTTCAAAAATCATATCATGCTTGATTTGAATAATCTGGAGGTCACCAATATATACGGCATGGGTAATTTGTTTCTTCTTGACAATGCCAATGATGAAATTATTTATGCAAAGCGTTTCGGTGAAAACGACTACAATAAATTCAAATTCTGTATTGCCCACAGAAAGTCGCCTGAAGAAATCATCTGGGAAAGCGAGGCATTTTCTTATTCGGGTAATTATTTTTCGCCCACAGATCTGGAATTTACCATTTCGGAAAACGGAAAGTATGTTTTGGCAAAAGAAAAAACAAATTCCACTGAAAAAGGAAGTAAATCTTATTATTTCATTGACACCCAA
The DNA here is from genome assembly GCA_019455045.1 of Flavobacteriia bacterium. GTDB lineage: Bacteria > Bacteroidota > Bacteroidia > Flavobacteriales > Weeksellaceae > Moheibacter. The sequence goes on along the minus strand of JACFND010000017.1, from coordinate 21,865 downwards.
AAAAGAAATGCAATCGAAAGAAAAGCAGAAAATATTGTTAGTGTCAGTCTGTTTTATCCTGAAAGCAATGCATACAACATCAACGGAGTCATTTATGACATCAATACACACCAGCTGATAAAGAAACCGGAATCCTTTCCGGACCCCGTTTTCAAGGAAAAGAGATTTCTGACAACAGCCATAGGTTCACAGGATCTGACTGTATATAAAAAAGAAGCCGACGGCAGTTACAAATCCAAAAGATATTATGCCAGAAAATATTTGGGGCATTTTTCAGGCAGAAGCAATGCGCTGTTTGCAGCGCAAAGTAAACTTTTGGTGGCTGCAAGTGAAAACCACCTGATCTTCTGGAAAGAAGATGTTCAATCGCCTTTTAAAACTGTTTTTATCAGTCCAAATCAAATTTCGGAAATCAAACAACTTGGCAAGTTCGTCTATGTTTTGACAGAAAATAACGAAATTCATGTGGTAGATACAGACAGTCTGAAAGTTATGCTTTCTTTTACGGTGATGGAAAAAAACGACCGAAAAGACGCTACCGTTGCCTGGTTCACACCGGAAGGTTATTTCAGTGCTTCAAAAGCGGATTTGAGAAATTTTCATTTTGTACAGGATTTTAATACTTTTTCGGTACACAGTTATGAACTGTTTCTGAACCGCCCGGACATTATTTTGCAACGTCTGGGGTTTGCCGATAAAGACAGGATTGAGCTATACCACAAAGCATTTGTCAACCGGCTGACCCGTAGCGGATTTTCGGAAAACACCGACTTTTTTTCCATCGACAGGCCTGTAGTCAAACTGCTGAACCGAAGCGAAATTCCATTTACCACAATGAACAATCAGATTGAACTGGAATTGGAAATTTCCGGAAATTCTGATGAACTCATCGTTTATTGCAACGGTGTTCCGGTTCTTGAAAAAACCAATCTGAAATCTTCCCGTATTTCGGAAAAAATCACTTTGCTGTCAGGCGAGAACAACATCAGTATCATCACAAAAAACAAAATACAGATAGAGAGCAACCCGGTTTCCTTTGTCATCAACAACCAAAATATAGTTGAAAACAGAAAGATTCATTACTTCGGCATCGGCGTTTCCAAATATCAGGATTCAACCATGAATCTGAATTATGCCGACAAGGATGTGCTGAGCCTTGACGAGATGTTTCAGCTCAAATACAAAGAAAACTACACTTTTCATCCGCTGCTAAATCAGGAGGCTACAAGAGAAAATATATTGTCTATAAAAAATGAGCTTATGCAGACCGATATTGAAGACATCGTCATTGTTTCCTTATCCGGACACGGTGTGATGAATGATGATTCTGAATTTTATTTTGCCACCCGTGATATGAATTTTGAGCACCCTGAACAAAGAGGACTCAGTTATAATGAAATCCGGAATTTGCTGTCAGATATTCCTGCCAGAAGAAAAATGCTGTTGATTGATGCCTGTCACAGCGGAGAATATTTTCCTGAGAATCAGGAAACTGAAACTTCATCTGACAACGGGGTTGAAATCATACAGCAAAATGTCATCGTTTATACCTCAAAAGGAAGTCGGGTCATCGGCAGTGGAAATAACAAATCAAATGATGAATTTACCATTATGCAAAATTTATTTTTTGAGCTTGACAGAGGAAACGGGGCTTTCATCATAGCGGCAGCCGGCGGACGGGAATATGCGTATGAAGGCGACCAATGGAAAAACGGAATTTTCACTTATTCACTGATCAACGGCCTGTTATCTTTGGGACAAAATTCAAAGAAAATTCCAATTTCAAAACTGAAAGAATTTGTGAATAAAAAGGTAACCGAACTGACCAAAGGCAATCAAAAACCGACTTCCCGTTCAGAAAACATCGAATGGGACTGGGAATTATAAGCTGATTTTTTTACCTCACCAACACAAAAGCCGCCCATTTATAAGGCTCGCCCGGGTATTTGGATTTCATATAGTTTTGAGTTTCTTTGTAACTCTTTTCAATGGATTGTTTGGCAAATAGTTGCTGATAAAAATGCTCCATAAATTCCGCGGTTTCCCTGTCCGGCACCTGCCAAAGGCTCATCAGCAGATAGTCGGCTCCCGCAATTTTGAAAGATCGCTGCAGGCCGTAAACGCCTTCGCTGCCTTTGATGTCGCCCAATCCGGTTTCGCAGGCCGACAATACGACCAGCCGGGTGTTGGGCAATGAAACATTGGAAACTTCGTAAGCGGTCAATATGCCGTCTTCCAATCCGTCGGGCAGTTTTTCACCTTTCCAGCTGTGGTTCGCGCCTGCAAACAGCAATCCCGAACGGTTGAGCGGATTGTCCGAAAGTTTGAAATTGTTTTGGGTTTCACTCAAAATTTCCTGATTGGATTCAGGGTCGGGAAAGAAAAATCCATGGGTGGCAATGTGAAGGATTTGCGGAGAATTTTTTCCGTTCATTGCTTTGAATTGTTCTTCCATTGCCTGACTTCCGGTAAAATAACGCACTTTGACGTTTTTCTTTTCGGCAATGGATTTAATGTCCGAAACTTCGTTTAGCGTTCCTTCCAGATAATTCCAGGATTCACCGCCTCTTTGGAGGTCATCGGTCAGCGCACGGGAAATAAATTCATCTTTTCCCTGAATGGCATTGGCAGTTTTGGCAAGTACAGTTGCGGATTCATCGTAACGAATTCCTCCGAAAAGCGCAATTTCACTGAGCTTGGACTCATTGTCCGAATTCAGGATTTTTGCAGTAGTACTGACCTGTTTCAAATCGTATTTGTCAGAAAGATACTTTCCGTCTGCATCAACAATGGCCGAAAACGCGATTTGGTTGAGCGTTCCGGACGGTGCAAACCAAACGGTTTGTCCTTCGGTAAGACAGGTTTCCAAAGGCTTCCAAATCAGATTGTAAATTCCGGAAAGATTTTGTTCGGTTGATTTTACAATGGAACCCCGATAGAGATTGTCAACTTGTGATTTCCCGCTTCCTACGGAGTTCAGCAAACGGTCGATTTCATTTTGAGTGGTCAGTTTGATGTATTTCGGTTGCGGATCATTTTTGTTCAAAACCAGCGCGTAATAATAGATTGTATCGTTTTGTTGATGAATGTCAGAATGTTGAAAAGACACAAATTCAATTGCAGCCTCATCGTTTTTCAAATGGTTTTGCACATCTTTCACTGTGATTTTTCCGATTTGTGAAGTTTGCTGAAATGCATCGGAACGCAGGAGCAATTGTCTTTCCATCGTTTCAGCTTCTTCTTCCCATTTGTTTAATTCGGGAGTTCGTTCTTCCCGGTTAAGTGCGTATTGTTGCGCAATTGCTGATCTTTTGGCAAACCATTCATCGTAAAACGCCAAAAGTGCCGGGTCATTTCCGTTTTCTACAGATTGCCGGAGCTGTTCGCTCGAGGTAAGAATTAAACCTTTTGAAAGCAGTTCCATTTCATAGGCAACTTTTGGTATTTCAATGATAGAAGCATCTTTTCGCCATAAAAAACTTTTATAGTAATTGAATACCATATTGACATTTCCCAAAAATTTTTCTTTCTGCTGTTCAGACAAAAAACTGAAATTCCTGCGAATCTGATTTTTAGTATTTTCAAGTCCTTCATTAATTAAATCAAAACTCTCATTGAGTTTCCCCAAATTTTCATACAAAATCGCAAGATTAATGATTATGTATCCTAAGAATTGATGATTTTCACCCAAAATGGTTTTTCCTTTTTCATAGGCTTCAACCTGATACGGAATTGCATCTGTGTATTGATTTTTCAACTGATAAATCAATCCCAGATTGGAAAGCCTGTAAATATAATCTGCAACATATTCTCCCATAGAAAGCCTGGTCAATTCCATTGCCTGATGATAAAGCGGAAGCGCTTTGTCATAATCCTTCAATTGCTGATAGCACATGGCTATATTTGCAAAATTATTGGCATATTGCGCACTTTCTATACCATCTGTTTTTGCAATTATTTCTTGCGCTTCCAATAAATAAGGCAAAGCATCTTTTGGTTGGTTCATCGTTTGATAAGCCATTCCAAGGTTGTTGAGCCGAATGGCGTATTGAATATTATCTTTCCCCAAAGTTTTTCCGGTATTTTCCAAAGATTGTGTGTACAATTCAAGTGCTTTTTCGCTCATACCCAAGGATTGATAAATCAATCCGAGATTATTCAATCTGACTCCATATTCCGCATCTTCCTTTCCAAATTGCGTTTCAATGGTGTGCATTGACTCTTCTGTCAGCGGCAAAGCTTTATCAAGTTCTCCCAAATACTGGTACAATACACTGATTTCATTTTGGATCATACTGATCATTCGATAATCCTTTTTTTTCTCTTTATTTAAAATATCGAGTAAATCATAATAATATGCAATGGATTCAGGAAATTTCCCCAAGTTTTTGTACAAAGCAGCCAAATTGTAAAGCAATATGCCGTCTAATGCCCCCTGATCTTCTCCTATCAGATTGGAATGTTCATAAAGATCCAGAAACAAAGTCTGCGCTTCCTCATAACGGCGGGAATTCATATAAATATTCGCCAGGTCGTTTCTCAGAAAATCATATAGATAATAATTTTTTCCAAAAACTCTTTCTATCGCATTGACCGACTCTTCAACATATTGAGCGGCCTGATCAAAAAGTTGCATTTTCATATACTGACTGCCGAGCATACTGGAGACTCTGGCAAATTCTTTACTGTTTTCGCCCAAATCGGTTACGACCAAATCATACAAATAGGCATAAGTCATCAATGCTTCCTGTTGATCATTAATAGCAGTGTATATAGAAGCAAGTTCTATGTGATTGTCCAGACAATTCCTGTCCGAACGTTTTTTTATAAGATCACAAACTGAAATTTGTTCCTTTTTGTATGCAATTGCATTTCCAGTTTGATTAAGATTGAGATAGGTTTGGGACAGATGCCCCAGGAGGTTGTACACATTGTCTGTCCTTAGCGGATCGAGTTCCAATTCTTCTTCCAATGCTTTTTCAAAATATTCGGCAGCCTGTTCATTTTGATTCGCAATACTGAATTGTGCTGCTTTTGTGAAAAGCGAATCTGCCCTTTCAGTGCTTTGTGCTCCGACAAAAGAGCTGCAAAAAAGGAAAATGAAGATTGCGGTCGATTTTTTCATTTTTTGGGATTTAAGTTCCTGAAAAAAAACTAATTCTGCTTCACGATCTCATACACAAACTCATTGCTGTATCCGTCCACACCATCTGATTGTTGAGGCATTTCCCGACCTCTTGTTTTGTAAGATTCGTTTAGGAATTTTTCCAAAGGATTGCTGTTCATCCCTCTGGTGGACTGTCCTTCGCTTTCGGCGGTAGTTTTCAGGTTCAACGGGTCTTTGGTAGCAAATCCTTTCAGCATCAATGTTTCATAAGGCGGTGCGAAAGTATAGGTACAGCGCTTGAAAGGTATGGTGGATCTTGGCGGAATTTGTCGCTCCTGATCGTTCAAATCGCAGGAAGTACCCGAAATCGGGAAGAAAGAGGCTATCTCTCCTTTGCTGTTAATTTCTACTATACTGACATAAATTGAACTGTTGCTGTGATTGGTGATTTCCAAATAGTATTCGTCTTTTTGGGGAACAACTTTCAGAATTCCGTCAGCAGATTCATTTTTATAGGTTTTCGGGTCGGTTACGTCGGATGGTACCAAACGGAATGAAAATTCGTATTCCGGATTCTTCAAACTCAATCCTTTCAGATATTGGCCCTGTGCGAATCTGAATATTTTCTGATTCAGATCGGCGGCTACGGAAGGCCCGCGGCTTTTTTCAACCAATTCTACCGTACCCAAATCATTGGTTACCGCAATGTCGTATTTGTCGCCGTCGGCAATTATGCTCAAATCGGAATCAAATTGCCGGTTGACCACTTTCCCGATGTTGTTTTCAGCCAGAAATTTTTCAACTTCGTTTTTAAGCTGTTTGTCTCCGGCTTTCGGGTCAAAATAAACACTGACGTTTATGTCATTGAAACTCGGTTTGTCCACAAAAGCCCACAAAGATTTTGTTTTGAAATCGCTCAGCGGCTTTTCGAGTACCAGCACAGCTTCATTGTAGGTTGACGATTGTATTTCTCCTCTTGCAATCGCTTTGGAAGCTTCTTTTTGTGATGAGCCCGAAGGCATCAGTAAAACGGTTGCACCTTCAAACAGGCCGTTGAGCTTTCCTGCCCCCAAAATAACGGTATTGGCATCATCAATTCTTTTGACTTCAAAATAGGATTGTTGTGCGACATATTTTCCGCTAAACAGCAGATAGTCCACATCGCCCTCAATGACCGGATTTTGTCTTGGTGCGATAAGCTGCATCTCTGAAACGATGGTGGCAAACATCCTGCGGTAAGTCGTACTTTCACCGAGACCGGTCATCGCTTTTGAAAAAGCATAGCTCAGTGAGCCTTTGCCCTGGTATTCATAATTCAACTGATTGGCGGAAGCTCCGGAAAGCATCACAAAAGGAGCCATTCCGGCAACGCCTGCTTTTTCGTTAAAAAGTCCGCTTTGTGAAGTGGTGTTTCCTCTGCTCTGTGCATAATTATTCTCATTCCAGTTTTCTGAAACCAAAGGACCTGCACCGCCTCTCGCCTTTCCGCCACGGGTTGCCGAACCCGAATGACAACTGTCCAGAATCATCAGCAATTGACCGTCTTTGCCCAATTTTGCTCTGAAATTGGCGATGATTACTTCCAGTTCATCATCTCTGATATGGTTTTGACCCCAGTACACATCTTTTTTGTAAAATGCCATCGCATCATAGGGAACCAATGCTTCGTCCAGCCCGTCGGCTTCGTCGCCGTTGTCATCCTCAATTTGCTGCCCGTGCCCGGAATAGTGAATCACTACGATATCCCCTTTTTTCACATCAGCAAGTAATTGATTCAACGCATTCAGGATGCCCTGTTTTGTAGCCTTTGCATCTAGAAGAAGCCGTATGTTTTTGGCTGAAAATCCCTGTCCTTCCAGAGCATTTTGAATCAGTGGAACATCATTGGCCGAACTGATTTTTGACCAGTTGGTTTCCGGCTGATAATCACCCACAGCAATGATCAGTGCGTATTTGTCGGCAGAAAATAAAAATCCTGAAAAAAACAGGCTCAGAATGATTGTGAGAAAGGTTTTCATAAAGCAAGTAATTCGTTTTCGATAAACTTCAGAGTTCAGTCAATAACAAATATAAACTTTTTTTTTAAACTCCGTATATCAGACATATAGCCGATAAATGCAAGATAAATTTTTAACCGGGCACTAAAACTCAATTCCCAAAAATATGTATCTTCACGCCAAAATTTAATTACTTATGAAAAGCTATATTTTTAATTTGTTCACAGTGTTTTGGGTGTTGGGAATGGTTCAGCTGAAAGCGCAGAACATCTCAGACCGTATTGAAAACGCGCTTCCTGCCGTTGTCACCGTAACGGTTGAAAAAGCACTGCCCATAGGCAAGGTGCTGATGGGTTTCAGAGGAAACATAGTACAGGAAGCTTACGAAAAATCGCTTCAACTAACCGATGCATTGAGTTCCGGTTCGGGATTTGTCATTGAAAAAAACGGAAAAAGATACGTCATCACCAATGCACACGTAGTGGAAAGTGCTTCTGACGAACCCGGCAGTATCTATGTGTATTCATACAACCAGACAAAATACGAAGTAAAAGTAGTCGGCGGAGATTCGTTTTATGACGTGGCGGTATTGGAATTTGTTACGACGCCTGGCAGAGAACTCAGCTCATTGACTTTTGCTAAAGAACTGCCCAGAATCGCGTCCAAAGTATATGCAATAGGCAATCCACTGGGCGAATATCCCTATACGGTTACCGATGGGATTGTCAGTGCGGTAAACCGAAGCAGAGGCGGTTCGACCGGAAAATACGGATTTATTCAAAGTACCGCAACCATCATTTGGGGAAACAGCGGCGGCCCGTTGGTAAATGAAGCCGGTCAGGTTGTGGGGATCAATTCCCAGATTGCATTTGCAGACGCCGGAAACGGTTCGGCTTATCTGATGCAGCAAATCAACTTCGCATTGGAATCCGTTCTTTCCCAAAGACTCGTGGATGAGATCATTGCAAAAGGAAAAGTTTCCCGCGCCTATATCGGACTGGAATTTCGTCAGAAAAATCAGATAATTGAAACAAAGGATGGCGCTGTAATCGGCAGACAATTGGATCAGTTACCGGTTTTGACCGGACTGTTTCAGGGAAGCGATGCTTCGGTAAAACTCAAGAATTATATAGGTTGGGCATTGTCCGCCATAAACGGTGTTAAAATCCGAAATCTGGAAGAAGCACTTGGTGAATTTGAAAACCTAAAACCCAATGCTAAAGTCAATTTGACTCTGACCGACGGCCGGACCTCAAAAGAAGTAAGTGTCAATACTAAGGAATTGAAAACCGAACATTTGGAAAGTTTGGCTGAAAATGTCCTCAATCAAATCCCTGATTTTGTGGTAGATCCAAATTCTGCTCAACCCAGATTGATGGGAAAAAACGGCTATCGGGCATCTTATTATCTTTTGGGCGGCGGCATAGTGTCAGATTTGTGGCGTGTTACCACTATGGCAGATATAGGTGCATTGCTCAGAGTTTACGGGCTGAAAGGCGGGCTGCAATACGTTCTTGTTTCCGAATCCGATTTCAATCAGGAACCGCAGGTACTGAGTCAGTATTTCGGCAATCGCAACGACGAATTACAGACTATGCTTTGGTATTGATTTTCTAAATTTATCGATCAAACACAAAAGCCGAACGACTGATTTTCGGTCAAATTAATTCTTAGGATTTAAACCGTGGAATTTTTCAGGTTCCGCAGAAAGTCTGATAATTTTGGTCAAAACCGATCGGTTCAAACAGCGAATCGTCCATTTCGGTATCGTACCAATAAGGCATCTGCAGATTGTAAATCAGCGTTTTCAGTTTTTTCAACTCACCTTCAACCGCCAAATCCAAAGCTTCTTCCACAAAATAATTTCTCGGAATAAACAACGGATTGTATCGCTCCATGATCGAAAACGAATGTCCTTTTCCTGCTCCGCGGCTGATTCTTTCGACCCAACTTTTTTTCCAGTCCAGAAATTCATCTCCAAGAACAAAAGGTTTGTCTCGATAAAGATCGGGCAGTCTGAGCGAATTGAAACTGTGGGTATAATCTTTTTTATGAATTTTTATCAGTTTCAGAAATTCTTCAGCCAGTTCGATGTCGCCTTTTTCGGGTTCGTCAATTCCGATTTTTGAAAGCATCACTTCATCAAATTTCACATCGAAAATTGAATCAAACTCATTTACTTTTTCGGTCGCAATCTCAACCGCTTTGTCCAAATCATCATCAATCAGCGGCAGCAGAGCTTCTGCAAAACGGGAAAGATTCCATTTCAGGATCGACGGCTGGTTGCCAAAAGCATATCTTCCGTTTTCATCGATTGAACTGAAAACCGTTTTCGGATCATAAACACCCATAAACGCACATGGTCCGTAATCAAACGAATCACCGCAAATCGAAGTATTGTCGGTATTCATCACACCGTGAATAAATCCGACCCGCATCCAGTTGATCACCAGATCGATCTGACGGTGCATCACTTTTTCAAACAGCAGCAGCGCTTTGTCTTCGGCATCATCCGGAATTTCGGAAAAATGTCTTTTGATTGTATAATCGCACAATTGCTGAAGTTCTTCTTTGGTTCCGTAAAATCTTGCAAATTCAAAAGTCCCGACTCTCAGATGACTCGGCATCACCCGACAAAGAACCGCACCGTCTTCTGTCCTTTCTCTGTACACATTTTCACCGGTTTTCAATACCGCCAGACTTCTCGAAGTCGGAATTCCCAAACCGTTCATCGCTTCACTGTACACATATTCTTTCAGCATTGCTTTCAGCGTCGCCTTTCCGTCGCCGCCTCTTGAATAGGGCGTCCGACCGGCACCTTTGATCTGTATGTCAAATCTTTTTTTGGTTTGATCGATATGCTCACCGAGCAAAATCGCACGACCGTCGCCCAGCATTGTGAAATAACCGAACTGATGACCCGCATAAGCAGTTGCAATCGGATCCGAGCCGACAGCTTTTTTGTTACCGGACAGAATTTGGGTCAGCAATTCCGGATTGGAATCGTCAATACCCAATTCTTCTGCCAGTTCATGATTGAACAAAATCATTTCTGGATGTTTTGACCGGTCGGGTGTTACACGGCTGAAAAATCGTTCGGGCAGTTTTGTATAGCTGTTGTCAAAATTAAATACGGATGGATGGTCATTATTCATTACAAAGAATTATCGGAAATAAATTCCACCCACAAAGTTAGCAAAGATTGAACTGCGGATGAAATCAACAGGCCAAAATCAACAATTGAATTAAAATCAGTCAACTAAATTTCATTAAATTTTGAAAGCCGAACCTATAAAGTGAAAACGCTTTTGAATTCGATGAAACAAAATCCCGCTAAAATTGAATTTATTCAAAAAAAGATTTAATTTTAACCCAATATGACAAAAGTCATCAATCCTTTATTTTAAATTAACGCTTTATGAAAATATTGAAAATACAGGCCCTCAGAGGTCCGAACATCTGGAGCATCAGAAGAAAGAATTTAATTCAAATGAGACTCGATCTGGAAGAATTGGAACAAAAACCGACCAACAAGATCGACGGTTTCAGGGAAAGACTCGAAGCGCTGATGCCGAGTCTGATCGAACACAGATGCTCTGAAGGCGTGAGAGGCGGATTTTTTATGCGGGTGGACGAAGGTACCTGGATGGGTCATGTGATCGAACATGTCGCGCTTGAGATTCAGACACTTGCCGGAATGGACACCGGTTTCGGGCGTACCCGAAGCACCAAAGATGAAGGAGTTTACAATGTGGTTTTCAGTTATCTCGAAGAAAATGTGGGTCTATATGCTGCCAAAGCTTCGGTTGCAATCGCACAGGCGCTTGTGGACGGTACCGATTATGATCTGGAAGCCGATATTCAAAAAATGAAGGAAATCAGAGAACGGGTTCGTCTCGGTCCGAGTACCGGCAGCATCGTGGAGGAAGCGGTTGCAAGAGAAATTCCGTGGATTCGTTTGGGTTCCAACTCACTGGTACAGTTGGGTTACGGTGTGAACCAGATGAGATTTCAGGCGACGATCACCTGCAATACTTCAAATATTGCAGTCGATATTGCCTGCGACAAGGAAGAAACCAAAAGATTTCTTGAAAATTCATCGGTTCCGGTTGCAAAAGGAGATATCTGTGTGGATCAGGAAGATCTGGAAAGAACGATCGACCGTATTGGTTTTCCGATCGTGATCAAACCGCTGGACGGAAATCACGGAAAAGGGGCTTCAATCAATGTCAAAACCATGGAAGACGCAATCGACGGTATGGCGCATGCCAAAAAATACAGTCGTCGTGTGATTGTTGAGAAATTTATCACCGGTCACGACTTCAGGATTCTGGTCATCAATCACAAAATGGTGGCAGCCGCACAAAGAGTTCCGGCACATGTGGTCGGGGACGGTCAGCATACGATTGCAGAATTAATTGAAATTGAAAATAAAGATCCGAGAAGAGGTTACGGTCATGAGAATGTACTGACCGAAATTGAAATCGACAGAGATTCACTGGATCTGCTGGATAAATTGGGTTATACCGAAACCACGGTTCCAAAAAAAGGTGAAATCGTTTATCTGAAATCAACTGCCAATCTGAGTACAGGCGGGACTTCTGTGGATGTGACCGAAATGGTTCATCCCGAAAATATATTTCTGGCCGAAAGAATTTCAAGGGTGATCGGTTTGGACATTTGCGGAATTGACGTGATGGCAGAAAATCTCACCCAGCCGCTTCAGCAGAACGGCGGTGTGATCCTCGAAGTCAATGCGGCACCGGGTTTCAGAATGCACCTCTCGCCTTCCGAAGGACTGCCGAGAAATGTGGCTTCGCCGGTGATCGATATGCTTTATCCTCCCGGAAAACCAAGCCGTATTCCGATTATCGCGGTAACCGGAACCAACGGTAAGACCACCACTACCCGACTGATTGCGCACATGGTGAAAAACAAAGGTTTCCGTGTCGGTTTCACCACTTCTGACGGGATTTATGTTCAAAACCATCTGCTCGAAAAAGGAGATACGACCGGACCTTACAGTGCGGAATATATACTCAAGGATCCGACCGTTGAATATGCGGTGCTCGAAACTGCAAGAGGCGGAATCCTGAGAGCCGGTCTTGGTTTCAGCCAGTGTGATATCGGTGTGATCACCAATATACAGGCGGATCATCTCGGTCTGAGCGACATTCACAATCTGGATGATCTGGCTCGTGTGAAAAGCGTGGTGGTAAGAGCCGTCAAACCCGAAGGCTGGGCGATTTTGAATGCGGACGATGAAAACTGTCTGAAGATTGCAAAAGAGCTCGACTGTCACATCGCCTATTTCAGTATGGATGAAAATCAGCCGAATGTCAGACGACTGTCAAAAGACGGAAAAATCGTCTGTGTATATGAAAATGGATATGTGACCATCAAAAAAGGAGACTGGAAAATCAGGATTGAGAAAGTGACACAGATACCGCTGACCATCGGCGGAAAGGCGAAATTTATGATCGCAAATACGCTGGCTGCAACGCTTGCGGGTTATCTGGCCGGATTCAATTCGGAAGACCTGAGTCTGTCGCTGCAAACCTTTATTCCGGGTGCTGCACAGACACCGGGCCGAATGAACATTTTCAATTTCAGAAACTTCAAGGTGATGATCGACTTTGCACACAATCCGGAAGGATATCTGGGCATCGAAGATTTCCTGAGCAATATAGAATCGCCGCACAAGGTGGGAATCATTGCGGGCGTTGGTGACAGACGGGATGAGGACATCAAGGAATGCGGAAAAATTGCGGGCAGAATGTTTGATCACATCATCATTCGTCAGGAAAAACATTTGAGAGGCAGAACCGAAGAGGAAATCATCAATCTGATTTTGGAAGGAATTCAGGAATCGAACAGCGAAATCACTTATGAAATCATTCCAAAAGAAATTGAAGCAATAAAACATGCAATTAATATCGCAAAAGATGGTACCTTTATCACCGCTTTGAGCGATGTGGTCACAAATGCGATTGATATTGTTCAAAGCTATTTAGACAGAGAGAACGAGGGCGTTCTCAAAGATTAAAATACTTTTTTCATTTTTAATGGTTTTTATTTGGAAGCCTTACAGATCCAGAATTTGTAAGGCTTTTTTAAGAAATGATTTTTGGGGAATTGTATATATTTGAAGGTTGTCTGAAATCAAATTACAGTTAATTAATATCAATAAATGGAATATGTAAACAATGTATCTGATTCAAACAAATAAACTATCACCCTAAAAATGCCATTTACATTTTCACATCCCGCAATTGTTTTACCGCTTTCAAAACTTCCGAAAAATTGGATTTCATTGACCGGACTTGTTATCGGCAGTATGACACCCGACTTTGAATATTTTCTGAGAATGCAGGTCAAAAGCAGTTACAGCCATACAATTGACGGACTTTTTTGGTTCGATCTTCCATTGGGAATTTTACTCGCATTTGTTTTTCATAATTTGGTCCGTAACCGTTTGTTTGATCAGCTGCCTTTGTTTTTTAAATCAAGATTTTCAGGTTTTAAAGATTTCGACTGGAACAGTCATTTCAAAAAGAATTGGCCAATAATTCTGATTTCAATTTTGATCGGTGCAGCCTCTCACCTGCTTTGGGACAGTTTTACACATCAGACCGGATATTTTGTTCAATTAATTCCGGTTCTTACCAAAACGGTTGAAATTTTTCACATTCAAATTCCAGCTTTCAAAATATTGCAGCATTCAAGCAGCCTAATCGGCGGAATATTCATTGTTTTTGTAATCTTTAAAATGCCTGCTGACAAAAGCCTAAGTTCGAATATTAATCCAAAATATTGGCTGATTTTTTCAGTGATTACAATCCTGATTGTATTGATTCGAATTTTAACAGGTTTAAGCATCAGATCATACGGAAATTTGATTGTAACCGGAATATCAGCTGTATTAATTTCACTAATTTTGACGTCAATACTGATTTCAAATCCGAATGAAAAACAAAATTAAATTACTCATACTGCCGATTTTTTCGGTTTTTGCGCTTTCCTGTGCCAATTATATCAGACCGGTCAACACAGTAAAAAATCACAGTCTGATCAACGGCAATCCGGTGTTGAAAATAGATAGAGATACACTGTCTCTGAAAATGCTCGGCGATTACAGATTCAGCCAACCCAAGGACAGTCTGATTTTTACGACCAATAAAGAACTGAAGCAATTGCTGAAAAGAAAACAGCTTCGGCTGCCAAAAAAACAGATTCTGTTTACTTACACCAATATGCCGATTTACAACAATGTTTTTGGGTTTTATTACAATGACCTCAGCCTCGATTCAATTCGGAAACTGTATGATTTCAGCCCTAAGATTTCCTACACAAACGGGATGATGTACACTTATGAATATCAGGATAAAACCATAGCGGATATTTATCGTGAAACAGATCACGGGATCATCAGAATCATTTGCATCGGTCAGCCAAATTTTGACAGCGAAAGATTTCTGGTCAGTGAAGTTGAATATGTTTTCTTTGAAAACAATGAGAATTGGTGGCTTGAATAAATGATTTTTAAATGGAAATAAAATGGATTCAGAAAATAATTATATAGAAATCAACCGGCAGTCCTGGAACAAAAGAACCGAGGTGCATTTGAAATCAGCGTTTTATGATCTTGATAATTTCCTGAAAGGAAAAAGCTCATTGAATGACATTGAGTTGAATCTGCTTGGCGATATAAAAGGAAAATCAGTGCTTCATCTGCAGTGTCATTTTGGACAGGACAGCATTTCGCTCGGCAGACTCGGCGCAGATGTGACCGGCGTTGATCTTTCGGACAAATCAATCGACAGCGCAAAACAGCTGGCAAAACAGACCGATTCAAATGCAAAGTTTATCTGTTGCAATATTTATGATCTGCCCGAACATCTGAATCAGAAATTTGATATTGTTTTCACGACCTACGGCACCATTGGCTGGCTGCCCGATCTGGACAGATGGGCGAAAATCATTTCTAAATTTCTAAAACCCGGCGGAAAATTTGTGTTTGCCGAGTTTCATTCGGTCGTTTGGATGTTTGACGATCATTTTGAAAAAATCGGTTACAATTATTTCAATTCGGGACCCATTGCAGAAACCCAGACCGGAACTTATGCAGACAGGGATGCCGAACTGACATTGTCAGGTGTGTCATGGAATCACGGCATCAGCGAAGTCCTGAACAGCCTGATCAATAACGGACTTGAAATCAATTCGTTTGACGAGTATGATTATTCACCCTACAATTGTTTTGAAAAAACGGTTGAATTTGAACCCGGTAAATTCAGAATCAAACATTTGGAAAACAAAATCCCAATGGTGTATTCAATTTGCACAACAAAAAAATAAAATTATTTTTTTCGATTTTTTTAAATTAGCTTACTGAAAACGTCCCGGTCAGATCCTTCCGAACAGAGTAGCGATATTCCGTCCTGTCTGTCCCGGTGAGAAAACATACCGTCAGTTTCAGTCAATTATACACCCAGTTTCAATTATGCCGGCAAAAAATAAAAATCTTAAAATTTTGGTATCATTTGGAGTCCTTTTTCTGCTCTATCACGGTGCTGAATACATGATTGTTTTTCAAAACAGTGTGATCGGATTTTTTGGTTTTCAAATCCTTTTCTTCACAGCCGCTTATGTTTTGGGCAATTGGTACAAAGGCAACGGACTGACATGTTGGGGCTTGCCATTTGGCAGAAAATATTTTAAACTCATTCCAATCGGCATACTGTTCGGAATTCTCATGTATGCCCTTCCCTATTGTTTTTCACTAATTGCAGGAATCGAAGAAATCACTGTTTTTCCAAAATGGATGATATTAATCCAATCCGTACTGCCTTTTGCATTCGGCGTGCTGTTTTCATCTTTTTCTGAAGACATACTGACGAGAGGTTTGATTTATTCGCATTTCAATACCCGGATCGGTACGAATTGGCTGATCCTTTTATCAGCTTTGATTTATTTGCTCAATCACATTTACAGACTGAATGACGGTTTGGAAGCTTTGCTCTATATTTTTCTTTTGGGAATCGTTTTGGTCATTCCGCTGATATTCACAAAAAATTTATGGCTGACCGGCAGCATGCATTGGGCAGGTAATACCTTCTTTTTTGCAACCCATAATGTCATTCAGACCGAAAACAACAATCAGTTTATTTCTTCCAATTATTTGTTTGCAGCTTTCCTGTTTTTGTTTGTTCCCGTCATTTGGCTAATCAGCAGGAAACTGGGAAAGCAGAAAGCTTAAAACCCGGTTCTCTTATCATAAACTCAGAAAATCCAATTTCAAATTCTGAAGAAAACAACTCCGGTCCTTTATATTATTGGCAGAATTCCGGTGATTAAAATCATTTCTTTATTCTCAATCAATTCACTGTAATTAAGCATTTTACAATACTTAATCCTAAAGGTTACCGATTAGATTATTCGGATATTTTTGCTTAAATTTGATTTGCAGCAAACAGTTGATTTTCCGGTTTGTGAAAAATGGCGAAAGCAGAAATCGTATGTTGCGTTGAGACGGTTTTGACATTTAAAATATTAACAAATTAAATTCTAAAATCATGGCAACATTTTTAAAAACCATCCGCAACACCGTCAAACATTGGTATGTATCCGCAATTATCGGTGTGTTGTTTATCGCTTTCGGACTGTATGTTTTCACGGTTCCGGTTGAGGCCTATGAGTCATTGGTCCTTCTTTTCAGTCTCTCATTTCTGATTTCGGGTATTCTGGACATCTGGTTTTCGGTTGAAAATCGGGATGAACTGGAAGGCTGGGGCTGGTATCTCGCCAGCGGGATTTTAAGTCTGCTGATCGGAATACTGCTGTTTGCAAAACCGTTGACAGCGGCCGCAGTTCTTCCGGTTTTTGTAGGTTTTGTATTGCTCTTCCGCTCTTTTCAGGGATTGGGATTTGCTTTCGAACTGAAAAACTACGGCGTGATGAACTGGGGCAATCTAGCCATTCTCAGCGTTTTGGGTATCGTATTCTCGATCATCCTGCTTGCCAATCCGATTTTTACCGGACTTTCTTTGGTGGTATTTACCGCTTTGACCTTTATTTTTGTGGGCATATCCGCAATCGTATTGTCATTTCAGTTGAAACAGCTCAAAACTTTCCCGACAAAAGTCAAAAAAGATTTGAAAGACAAAATCGATGATCTGAAAGATGAATATTACAAAGCCATCAATGATCAAAACAACTGATTAAAAAAAATCAAAAAGCGGGTCGGTGAATTCCGGTCCGCTTTTTTTAATTTTGTTTTCTTTAATTTGGATAAACAAACTTTCAAAAATTTGATTTCTGAAAAAAACCGCATTCATACTGCCAATTCTGATTCTGTTCGTTCTGAGCTGCAGCCGAAACGATCAGACCGACCGAATTGAGAAAATCAGAATCGACACACCCGATGATTTCAGAAACCGATCCATACTGTCAAATCATTCGTCCGCGCTGATCGGAATCGATATCTCTCATTATCAGGGCGAAATTGAATGGCAAAAACTGAATACGGTTTATGACCAATATCCGATCCGGTTTATATTTGTCAGAGCCACTATGGGTGTGGACGGAAGAGATCTGACCTACCACAGAAACTGGCAGGCGATCAGACAGTCCGAAATGACCGGAGGTGTCTATCATTATTATCGGCCCAATGAGAATTCAACGCTTCAGGCACAGAATTATATTCAGAACGTTCGGCTGATGCCGGGTGATTTTGTACCCATACTCGATATCGAAGAACTGCCGACCATTCAAAGCATGGACCGGCTGAAAACCGGAATTCAAAACTGGCTGAATATTGTTGAAAATCATTTTGGTGTCCGTCCGATGATCTATTCGCACAGTCATTATTACAACAATTATCTGTCGGCCGGTTTCTCGCGCTATCCGACCTGGATTGCAAATTACAGCATCTATGTTCCCAACCGCAACTGGCACTGCTGGCAGTTTACCCAAACCGGTTATGCAAAAGGGATCAAAGGAAAAGTCGATATCAATATTTTCAACGGTTCGGCTGCCGATCTCAGTCTTCTGACCATCCGCTGACCAACCGCCAAATCAGCCGTTTTCATTATCTAAATCTGCTCAAAAGATAAGACAGGTCATAGTTTTTGTCTGCTGTTGTTTCTAATTTTAATCTTGTAAAAAACGGATTAAAATTTAAATTATGATCAACACAACTTTTCCAAGCGATATTGAAATCGCTCAAAATGCAGACATTCGTCCGATTGCTGAAATTTCAGAGAAGCTGGGCATCAGTGGTGACGATCTTGAATTGTACGGAAAATACAAAGCAAAAATTCCGCTGAGTTTCATCGACAAAGAAAAGATGAAAAATTCAAAACTGATACTGGTGACTGCAATCAATCCTACACCTGCGGGCGAAGGAAAAACCACGGTTGCGGTCGGTCTGGCCGACGGAATGAACAAGATCGGGAAAAAGACGACAGCCGTTTTGAGAGAACCCAGTCTGGGTCCGGTTTTCGGCATCAAAGGCGGTGCTGCCGGAGGCGGATATGCACAGGTTATCCCAATGGAAGATATCAATCTTCATTTTACGGGTGATTTCTCTGCGATTGAAAAAGCAAACAATCTGCTGTCAGCGCTGATCGACAACAACATTCAGAGCAAAACCAGAAATCTGAACATCGATCCGAGAACGGTTGCCTGGAAAAGAGTGATGGACATGAACGACCGCAGTCTTCGTCATATCGTGATCGGTCTGGGCGGTTCCGCAAACGGGATTTCGCGCGAAGAAGGATTCAATATTACGGCAGCATCAGAAGTGATGGCGATTTTGTGTATGAGTCATGATTTTGAAGATTTGAAGGAAAGACTCGGCAATATTTTTGTCGGTTATACTTTTGACAAAAAACCGGTTTTTGCACGCGATCTGAATGCTGAAAACGCAATGGCGAT
Organism: Flavobacteriia bacterium; assembly: GCA_019455045.1. Classification (GTDB taxonomy): domain Bacteria; phylum Bacteroidota; class Bacteroidia; order Flavobacteriales; family Weeksellaceae; genus Moheibacter. The sequence continues at coordinate 2,824 of JACFND010000017.1, read as the reverse complement.
TTTGCTCAAAGATGCAATCAAACCCAATCTGGTTCAGACTTTGGAAGGAAATCCGGCGATACTTCACGGCGGTCCGTTTGGAAATATCGCACAGGGGACCAATTCGATCATCGGCACTAAAATGGGTATGTCGCTTTCAGATTATGTGGTGACCGAAGCAGGTTTCGGTGCAGATTTGGGTGCTGAAAAATTTCTTCATATCAAATGTCATTACGGCGGTTTCAAACCCGATGCCTATGTGATTGTTGCCACCGTCAGAGCTTTGAGATATCAGGGCGGTGCGGTCCAAAAGGAAGAATACGGAAAACCGAATTTGGAAGCCGTAAAAAGCGGAATTGAAAATCTGAAAAAGCACATTGAAAACGCTTTCAAAATGGGGCTTCATCCGCTGGTTGCCATCAATCATTTTCAAACCGATTCTGATGAGGAAATCGAATTTGTAAAACAGGCGTGCAGCGAAATGAATGTGAAAGCTGTGATTGCAAAGGAATTTACGCTTGGCGGCGACGGCATGAAAGAACTTGCACATGCTGTGGTCAAAAACATTGATTCAAAAAGCAGCAGTTTCAGACGGATTTATGAAGTTGACCGTCCGGTGGAAGAAAAAATCGAAACCATATCAAAAGAGATCTACGGTGCTGACGGTGTCACCTACTCGATCAAAGCAAAAAATCAGCTCAAATCAATTTATGAACTCGGTCTTGACCGGCTGCCGATCTGTATGGCAAAAACCCAGAAATCTTTGAGCGACGACGAAAGAAAGATCGGCCGTCCGACCGGATTCAAAGTCAATGTGCGCGAATTTGAATTTGCTGCCGGCGCAGGGTTCATCATTCCGATTCTTGGCGACATCATGCGTATGCCGGGTCTGCCTGCAACGCCCGCCGCGGAAGGAATGCATATTGACAAAGAAGGCGTGATCACCGGTCTCAACTGATTGTTTTTTTTAAGTTAAATTCAAAAAAAAAGAGAGCCTTTTCGGGCTCTCTTCTTTTTACTGTTTCCAAAATCATTATCTGATCACTGCAGAAATACTGTATTTTGGCTTTTCTGAATTCTGATTCAGACTGCTGCTCAGTATCATAGAATTTTTTCCTTTTGTATAGACAACCGAGCTTGAATTTCTTCCGCTGTTTTTTCCTGTTTTTTCATAACCTGCAGTTTTCAGCTGATTTTCAAATTCATAAAAATCATCACGACTGTCAGTTTCCCAACGGATCACCGGATTTTTTTCAGACGCCGAACGCTCATATCCGATCTGATTTTTCACAGCTGACTGTTTGTTGTATTGAAAAAGTTCGGATGCACCGCCTCTGCCGAGATCGGTTCTTTCCAGATAAGAATAATCCTTGTTTTCAACCGCTTTTTTAAAATTCTGATAATTTCCGCCGGCCAGCATTTCCATATCCAAAACCGAAAAACTCTGACCAAAACCAGCTGCCGATATCATCAGCACCGCAAGCATAAATATTTTTTTCATCATTGATTTTTTTTCTGACAGTTTTCCAAATAATCTGCCAGTTTTAACAATCGGTTTATGATTTAAATCCTGTTTTTGAAATTAATTTGGCTGAAATTTTAAACTGCTGAATTCAGGTTAATATCTTTCAGTTTTTAAGAAACCAATGACTGTATAATTCCCGGTTCTGCTCTTTCAGTACAGGTTTCAATTTTTCTTTTTCCATGATTTCCATAAAAAAAGAAGGCGAAACCTTTGCTACCGATTTAAATGCACGTGTAAAACTTTGACGGTTGGCATATCCCAATTCTTCGGATATTGCTTCCCAGGTATATTTTCTTTTTCCGGGTTTTGTTTTCAGTTCATCAATCAGATGATTAATTCTCAATTCATTCAAATAAGAATTGAAATTTTTGCCAAGCTGTGAGTTGATGGTTTCGGAAAGATAGTGACGGTTGGAGTCCATTTTTTTGGCCAGAATCTCCAATGTCAGGCCTTTTTGCAAATAACCCTTTTGAATCTCAAAATTTTTTAATTTTTCAAGCAGTTCAACCGTTTTTTCATCATCCAACTGTGCAGACTTTTTGTTTTTCTGTTTTAAGTCTTCGGTAATGGAATCAATCACCGGACGTTCCAAAAGTTGCCGGATTTTCAGTTTCAGCTGTTTGTTTTTACGATTTACTTTATACAGCCAAAAAACAGTGCCTGAAAGCAAAAAGCCGGCTGTAATTAAAAAAACCATATAAAAAGATGACTGTGCCTTTTTGCTTTTTTCAAGTTTTTTCTTTTCTGACAGCAATTGAGCCGTTTCAAATTCTTTCTTTTGATGCAGTGTCGTATTCAGATATGCAAAATCTGTTTCAGTCAGTTCGTTGATTTCCAGTAAACGGCTTATATAATGCAACTGCTGATCTTTGTTCTTTTTTTCTTTGTAGTGAGTAAGCAAAATCTGCTGTGCTTCCCTGAGTTCGGGATTGATGTAATTTCTTGCCAGAAAAACAGAATCTACTTTCCGAAAATAAACAAGTGCATTCTCCTTTTGATTCATTGCCATATAATTCTTTCCGATATAAAAATCACAAACTGCCACCCAGTCAAAATTATCTTCTTTGTCAAACATCGGAACCAGACCGTTTAAAGTTTGTATTGACAGATTGTATTTATTTTCGTAAAACTGCTGTATGCCAAGCGATTTTTCAATCAGTGCTCTTTCATACCAAAATTCTTTATCATCAGATTCTTTTAAACCTGTTTCAATCAGTTCTCCTGATTTTTTAAATTCTCCTTTTGACTGATACAAATTTGCCAGACGGTGAAGTGTAAAAAGATAATATTTCCGGTTGTTGTATTCCTCGTTGGGATGGG
>JACFND010000081.1:4168-5894 GCA_019455045.1 Flavobacteriia bacterium | reverse complement strand
CGGATGATTTCGTAATAAACATCTTCGGTGATGTCCAGCCGTCTTGCTTTTTCAATTTGGAGCAATTCACCTTCCGACATTTCACGGATGGCGACCGAAACCACTTTGAGCAGATCAAAATCTTCATTTTCGGTGGAAAGAATGAGTGTTTTTGACAACAGAAAATCACCGACCAGAACTGCAATTTTATTTTTCCAAAGCGCATTGATCGAAAAAAATCCGCGTCTCATATCGCTGTCGTCCACCACATCGTCGTGAACCAGTGTTGCAGTATGAATCAGTTCGATCAGCGAAGCGGCCCGATAAGATCTTTCCTGAAATTCACCGCAAAGTTTTGCAGTCAGAAACACAAACATCGGACGCATCTGTTTTCCTTTCCGACGGACGATGTAATGGGTAATCCTGTCAAGCAGCGGCACATTGCTCTTCATCGACTCATAGAACTTGGTCTCGAAGCGTTTCATCTCCTCGGCAATGGGCTCTTTTATTTTTTCGACTGCTTTTTTCACCGGATTATTTCGCTAATGATTGTATGCATTGGATGCTCTGTTTGGCGTAGAATCCCTGGTGTTTGAATTCTTCGTTGCTGTAACAGAGTATGTTCGGATTGTCCGGTTTGATGGTGATTCCTTCCGTCTGCCCGACCTGCGGCGCAAAACCGAGCGGAAGACTGAATTTGGTTTTTGCATTGAAAAGACTGTCGTCATTCTTTTTTGAAAGCGAAAAACCTGAAATCATTGCCACACCCCAGGGTGTATAACCGATCAGATAAAAACCGTGTGTATTTGAAATCGGATTGTCGTCAACCGCCGCGCCGGTCACCATATAATTGGTTTTGAAAGTCTCTATCTTTTTTGCAGACTGCTTGCCCGGCTTCACTTCCAGCGTATAATGAGTGGTTTCCATATTGGTCCATTCTTTTGTAAACAGATGAAGTTTTCCGTTGTAATAGAAAAATGCTTCACAGTCAAAATTGGTTTTGTGATTTCCGGGATTGAAGTCTTTTTGTTCGGGATAACTGAAATCAATTTTCTGAGCTTCCACTTTGATTCTCAACTCTTCCGAATCCAGTTCCGAGATTGGAAAATAATAAATCGCAAGATTTCTTCGGTCACCCGTATTGTTTCCTGTGTCAGCGATAAATACATGATTTCCGCCAAAACCGATTTCTTCCCAATCGTAATTGATTGCATTTGAAACGACCACCGTCTGAACGATTTTTCCGCTTTCGGGATCGATTTTGTAAATCGCATTTTCACCGCCGCTGTCGTTGTTTCCCCAGAAATAGCCGTTATAAAATTCAAGCGAAGAAATTTCCTTCAGTTTGTCCGGAATTTTCAAAACCTCAACCTGATAGTTCTCAATGTTGAGCGTGTCGATCCTGTTTTGAGCCGACAGACTGATGAATCCTAAAAATAAAATGACAGAAAAAATGGATTTGAACATTCCGAAGATTAGATTTTGAGCTTCAAAGGTATTATTTAGACCGAAATTATACAAATCTAAGATTTCAACGGTTTTCGCGGTCAAAAGTCAAAATTTTTGATCTCAAAACCTTTTTGCCCGAAATGCTTTTTGTAAAAATCAGACTTTCTTCCTCTGACTGTTTCAGTCTGTATTTTTTTCTGATTTCATCTGCCGAAATCGGATAATTTCTTGAAATCAGATGAAAAGCTTTGTTTGAAATTTCTTTTTTCAAATCTTTGATTTCTTCCAAAACCTGATA
>JACFND010000081.1:0-4068 GCA_019455045.1 Flavobacteriia bacterium | reverse complement strand
ATCAGCAGCAGTTCCTTCATTTCATTTTTTACGGCTACCGGATGAATTTCTGTGATTTGATGAAATTTTTCGATCAGACTGCTCAAATCAGAAAGAGGCGAAAGTTTGACCATCACCTTTCCTGAAATTTGAATCAGTCGATCCATCCAAATATTCAAATCGGGTTCGAGTTCTTCAATCAGAAATTTTCTGCCGGACGAATTTCTTCTCGACGGATCGAGATAAATCAGATCAGGTTTTAAATTAGGATTTTCATTTAGAAATTTCTTAAAATCAGAATTTACAAATTCAAGATTTGAACAGCCGAGTCTGTTATAATTGTATTCTGAAATTTCAGCCAGTTCGGGATTTCTTTCAATCGCAATCACTTTGTCAAAATTCTTTGAAAAAAAATAAGCATCAGTTCCCATTCCGGCGGTCAGATCGATCAGCAGTTTTCCCGAAACCAGATTTGATTTGTATTCGGCTGTGGTTTGAGAAGACGACTGTTCAAGATTGATTGTCGGCGGATAATAAATCTGTTTGTTATCATACAAAAACCCGAATTTGTGTTTTGCAATCTGCAGTCCTTTGAGCTGCCCGGCAAGTTCGGAAGAAGAAATATTTTTAAAAATTGATTTTTTCAAAGACACTTCACGACTGTCCCGACCGATGTTTTCAAACAGCCAGTCCTGAACTTCGTCTGTCAGCAGAAATTGATTCACTTTTTGATTTAAAGATTTTTTGTGATGCTCTGAACGATCTTGTATTCAGAGAAAAATTCTTTCAAAACCACCCGTAAAACCGTATAGGCAGGAACCGCAACCGCGATGCCGACAATTCCGAACAGGATACCGCCGATCAGAATAACGATAAAGATTTCGAGCGGATTTGATTTCACGCTTCTTGAATAAATCAGCGGCTGATTGATGAAATTATCCCAAACATGGGTGAGCACATACCAGAACATAATCCAAAGCACGGTCGGTATAATTTGGGTGTTGTAATCCCAACCCAAGTCGTGCAGACTGCTGATACTCAGACTCGCCATGATCACACCGCCAAGCAGCGGACCGACATAAGGCAGCGGATTGAGCAGTGCACAAAGCAGCGCGATGACCGCCGCATAATTGATGTCAAACGACAGCAGTATGATAAAATAAAAGGTGAACATGATCAGCACCTGCAGCGTCAGACCTATGAAATAGCGCGACAGCAGATCTTTGGTGGTGTCGAGCACATTTTCAAATCTGCTTTCTTCACCTTTTGGTGCGACTGCAACGATCATTTTGTTGATCAGATCACGGTCTCTCAGAAAAAAGAAGGTGATGAAAATAACCGAAAAAGCATCGATAAACGCCATTCCAAGCGCAGTCAGTGATTCGCCGAATACCCTTGAAATATTTTTATGGCTGACGCTCTCCATTGCATCGTTCAGATACTGTTCCAAAAACGGAAGATTCAGAAAACCGAGCGATTCAGACAGCAGTCTGATCTGGTGAGTGACTGCATCTTCAAAACTGTTGAGATCTGAAAAGTTGCCAAACGGACTCCAGGGCTGATTCAGTACCAGCGAAATGAACAGACTGACAAAGGCATACAGCAGCAGCATAAAGGAAAGCAGAGTGACCACTGCTGCAATCGAATTTGGAATTTTGAGCCGACTGTGCATCAGATTCATCAGCGGACGGCCGATCATCGCCAATACAAATGCAATCGCCAGATAAGCAAAAACCGATCGGATCAGCCAGAGAAAATAAAGCAGCAGACAGACCAGCAGGATGATACCGACTGCCCGAAGAATTCCGTAGGAAAGAATTCTTGCATCAATTCGCTCATATTTTTTGTCCTGCCGTTCGATGGTTACTGTGTTTTTAAAATTATTTTTTCGGAGTTTCTTCCACCTGTTTTTTGACTTTTTTCTCTTCTATGATAAAAATGTCTTCATCTTCTTTTTTGAGATAATGTCTCTCTCGTGCTACTCTTTCGATTTCGGTCGAATCACTTTTCATTTCGTCTATCCTTGCTTTTTCTTTTTCAAGTTTCTCCGAATAGGATTTTCGGTCGTGTTTCAGTTCCTTGATTTCTTTGTCCAGTTCTCTGTGGATCATGTATGAATTCTGATCAAAAAACAGCATCCAGACGATGAACACCACTGCCGAAATCAGGTATTTGTTCAGCAGAACCCTGTACCATTTTTTCTTTTTCTTTTCGGTATTGATTTCTTTCGGATTCATGATGCAGTCAGCGGATTGAGTTTGTCTTTGATCAGTGTTGCAAGTACCCGGATGGCGGGATCGTTTTGTTTTTTCATATTCGGAATAATGATGTCAGCGTGATTTTTTGATGGTTCAATAAACTGTTCGTGCATCGGTTTGAGTGTTGTGCGGTATCTGTCCAATACTTCCTGCAGATCCCTTCCTCTTTCCTGGATGTCGCGCTGAATTCTTCTGATCAGCCGTTCGTCTGAATCTGCATGTACAAAGATTTTCAGATCAAACAGATTTCTCAGATCGGGATGGGTCAGCACCAGGATTCCTTCGACGATGATCACATCTTTTGAATGGGTGACAATGACTTCTTCGGTTCGGTTATGGGTGATAAACGAATAGACCGGCTGTTCGACTGTCTTTCCTTCTTTGAGCAGTCTGATATCCCGCGTCAGCAGTTCAAAATCGATCGATCTCGGATGGTCAAAATTGATTTTCACTCTTTCGCCAAACGACAAATCGGGATGATTCCGGTAATAATTGTCCTGAGAAATCACCAGCACATTTTCGGTTTCCAGATTTCTCATAATCTTCTGCACCACAGTGGTCTTACCCGAGCCTGTTCCGCCTGCAATCCCTATTATCAGTTTATTGTTCATCATCCGGAAATACTTCTTTGTCTTTGTAAAATTTGGGCATTTTTGCCAGCACGTAAACGTCGAGTACAGCTTTGACCCTTGCAAAATATTCTCTGGTTTCGGTCAGTGTGCTGTATCTTTTCGGAACTTCTCTGGCATTGAATCCCAAGGCGTAAATATCGTGATTTTTACCGATAAATATCGCGCGCTGATTTTGAAATTTTTGAGAAATTACAATGATCGAATCTCTGCCGAAGACTTCCTTGGCGCGAATCACAGAATCAAGCGTTCTGAAGCCTGCAAAATCCTCAATGATCTTATCCTCGGGAACGCCCATCGCGATTAGCGATTTCTTCATGTCTCTTGTTTCATTGTATTCGTTGACCGAATTGTCGCCGCTGACGATGATGAATTTGATCTTGCCCGCATTGAACAGTTCGGCAGCCGCTTCCATCCGATATTTGAAATAAAGATTCTGACCTCCGCCGCGTGCCCATTTGCTGGTTCCGAAAACCAAAGCAGTCGGTGTATCCGGAATTTCTGCAATCGAATCATAGGTCAGACCGTCTGCGCTTTTGTTGATCAGATGATTTGAAAACAGCAGCAATGCGGTCAGCAGTATGATAAAACCGAGTATCAGTTTTCCGAATCTTCTCAATATCGTCATCAATTTTCTCATAAACTTTCAAAAATCTTTCAGTCTCAACAAAAGTAACCAAAGAAATTGAATTTGGTTTTTTAAGTATTAAATCTCAAGTCTCACGTCTAAAAGCCTCACATCTCCAAGTCTCACATCTCCAAGTCTCACGTCTAAAAGTCTCACATCTAAAAGTCTCACGTCTTAAAGTCTATTTTTACTATCTTTAATCTCTGAAAAAAACAATTCGAAAAATGGAATTCCTCAATCCGACCACCATCATGTCTTTTTGTCTCGGCATCGGCCTGGCTGCATCAGCCGGTTTCCGAGTCTTTATTCCTTTGTTTGCATTGAGTCTTGCGGCTTATTTCGGCAATTCATTTCTGACTTTGAACGAGAGCTGGCAGTGGATCGGGAGTGCGCCTGCGATGATTACTTTCGGGGTAGCCACACTGATAGAGGTTCTTGCTTATTATATACCTTTTATCGATAATTTTCTGGACACGATCTCTGTTCCTTTGGCGGCTGTTGCGGGCACGCTTCTGATGGCAGCCACACTGACCGATATGAACCAGGTGGCGGTCTGGTCGCTGGCTGTGATTGC
>JACFND010000016.1 GCA_019455045.1 Flavobacteriia bacterium | reverse complement strand
AAATATTTTTTTAACATTGTTTCATTTACTGATTTTATTTACCTGCCCGCTAACACACAAATATACGCAATCCATTCAAAAATATTATCCCTTTTCAACTCCACACAACTTATTGCTAAATAGCAAATTAGTCGTTTAAAACCATTTACAACCGTTTATAACCGACTTTAAGCAATTAGATACCGACTAAATTTTTGCAGCCGGCCAATCTTTGCATCAGAGATTTGAGAATTAATGGAAGTCTCTTATCTGAATGTTTAATTATAAAATTTTTAGTCATGTCAATTAGAAACAAAGTTACCTTAATCGGTAGAACAGGAAAAGAAGTTGAAATCGTAAACTTCGAGAACGGTAAACTGGCAAAAGTAAGCCTGGCAACCTCAGATTATTTCACCAATGCAAAAGGTGAAAAAGTGGAAGAAACCCAATGGCACAATCTCGTCGCTTACGGCCGCACAGCCGACATCATGGAGAAATATGTCGAAAAAGGGGATGAAATCGCGGTAACCGGAAAGCTGACCTATCGCAATTATGAAGACAAAGAAGGCATGAAACGCTATTTCACCGAAATCCGTATGGATGAACTGGTGCTGCTCAGCCCGAGAAAAGTCTCATAATTCGAAAATCTGAACAGGGTGGAAGCCGGCTCGAAATTCAATCCGAGCCGGCTTTTTTTATATCAGTCGGCTGTCCCAGATAAAATCTTCGGTTTTGAGAAGCGAAACTTTCTTTTTAAAATCAGGATGAGCGGTGTTGATCAGATAATTATTTTCCCAATGAACCAAAGCCGAAGGAACACAAAGAATCAATGATTTCTGCTGACTGTACCATTCGGATCCGATTTCCTGAAGAACAGGATAAGCTTTGATTGATTTCCAGTTTTTGGGAAGTTTCTCTTGAGTAATGACCTCAATATCAGATTTGTTGATTTTCAGCGCTATACTGAACAGTTTGTAATCCGAACTGATATCAATCGAGTTTCTGTGCGCAACCAGTTCCAAAACCGAAAGTGAAACCGTTCCGCTGCAATAGATCACAAATTCATCATCTTTGTTCCATCGGTTTGCAGTGCCCGATGCAATCAGCGAATTTGAATATTTAGACTTTCTGATATTGAAAACAGTCATCGCTATACATTCTCGCCAAACTCAATTGCAGTCAGCCGGTTGTCAATAAATTTGATGCCCGAACCGGTTTTAAGAAATTCAAGCGGTGCCTTCTGATCGAGCAGCCGATTCTTTTTTGAAAGCCAGGATTCAAAATTCTGAACATCACCAAAAACTTCAACACCGTGTTTGTACAATGAAATGATCAGAATGATATGTTCTCTGGTAATTTCCCTGAGCACCAAATCCGGATTGGTTTTGTAATTTCGAAAAGTTCTGGGCGTGATATTCAGCCATTTTGCCAATACAGGATCACTCATTGACGAAAGTTTTTCAAGTATCGAAACCAGTACAGCATCCGATTTTGAATCGGAAGTATAAAAATATACCGCAGAATCATCGCCAACCGACGGAATCTCACTGATGATCTCCTTTTGTTCCTTTGTAAACGGAATTGTAGTCATCCTGAAAATTTTTGAGTATTGTAAAAGTACGAAAATATTTCCACTTATGTGAGGAAATATTTCACAGAAGATTAATTTCCGATCTCCTCCGGCTTGTCCTTAAATTTAAAATTAAGCGCAGCAACCAGTATCATATAGATTCCGGCAACCAATGCAAAACTGAAGATCCAAAGCCAAAATTTGTAGTTTGAAATCGAAAGCGACGGATAATAATAACTCAATCCCTGATAGAGCAGTATTACTTCTGTCAGCAGGATTCCCGCCAAAAAGAAACAGATGCCAATGCCCATCAGCCGTTTTGTGATTTTGTTTTTGATTTGTAAACGGATGGCAAAAAACAAAAATGCACTGATGATACCGAGCATCATCAGATGAATAAATCCGATCACAGCCTGACGGTTGTCAAAAATATGTTTTGCAATATCCGGAATCAGCGAAAAAGTCTGGAATCCGATTTTCAGCAGAAAACTGACAGCAGCAAACTGAAGCAGGAATTTTGAAAGCCAATCGAGTTTTGAAAAGAATTCGCGATAATGATCCCGAATCAGTATAAAACCCCAATAAAGCGCCATCAGCTGAAAGATCACACCGATTGCATTCATCCATCTGAAAATCGAAAAATCGTAATACCAGTTGATCGGCAGCCCGAAAGTATAGACCAGCGACAATACAAAGGCAAGATGAAATTTATCAAAAGTCTTTGAAGCAGGAAGTTTCAAAAAATGAAAAAACAAAGCCACAATCGCAAACAGAAACCAGCCGTTGAGCTGAAAATGAAGAAAATACTGTATCGTCAGCAAAGCCGGTTTTGAAGTCGCGCCCTGATTTGCAATGATCGGCCCCAGCGCCCAAAGACTGACGGTGGAAAGACAGAGCCAGACCAGTGAAGTCCGCATCAGTGAATAGGCAGCAGAGCTTTTTCCTTTTGTGTTTTTGAGCATCAGCCGTGTGAAAACATAACTGAAAATAATATAGAGTGACGAAGCCACAATCGAAATCAGCCCGTATCCCTGAGTCGGAAAACCGATGATCATTCCGAGAACTGCAATCTGAGTAACCAGAAACAAACGCTGAAATCCTTTTCCAAATTTACCGACAAAATGCTGTGCCAGCAACAGAAACAACGCCATATAAACCCAGCCGAGAATTGCAACATGCGAATGTGCGTGGGTGAGGAATTTGAAATTGAACGGCATGCTGTGAACCATCATCGACCGCAGCGTCAGGCCAAACCAGGCGGCGATCAGAAAGTTGAATACAGGTATTGCAAACAGATGTTTCCTCAGAAATGACATTGGTTTTTATACAAAAAAACTTTCAAAACTAGATATAAATCAAAAAGCGGAATATGACAAATCATATCTTTTTTCGCCAAAAAAGCAATTTCAATCAAAAATCAAAAACCGCATCCGACTGAGAATGGCAGATACGGTTTCCGGCTGTTATTTTTTAAATTTTATTCTCAGTTTCCGTCTCTTTTCGGATCTCTGGATTCGGGCCAGTCCATTCCTTCGGGCATCACCCTTTTTTCACGGCTGACCATTTCGGGTTCCTCACATGCCATATAAACCATGGTCGCAGCCACAATCACATTGTTTCTGACTTCGCTGAACATGATTTTGTCATAAGTATCCCGATTGGTGTGCCAGGTATAGCCGAAATATCCCCAGTTGAGCGAGCCCAGACTGATGCCCGGAACGCCGGCAGCAGTGAACGAAGCATTGTCAGATCCGCCAAAAGCAGGCATGCCCGGATAAGTGGTTTCTATATGTTTTTTCTGCGCCTGAGGAAGCGCATCGATCCATCGGCCGAGATAATCATAGGAATGAACAAATCCCTGACCCGAAATATTTGCAATCCGTCCGGTTCCGTTGTCCTGATTAAAAGCCACCTGAATGTTTTTCACGATTTCCGGATTGTCTTTTACAAAAGCTCTTGAACCGTTCAATCCCTGTTCCTCGCTGCCCCAAAGACCGATAATGATCGTTCTTTTGTTGTTCGGATACAGTTTTTTGAGCACCCTTGCAGTTTCCATCATGGTGATTGATCCTGTGCCGTTGTCTGTCGCACCGCCGGCTCCGTCCCATGAATCAAGATGGGCCGAAAGCACCACATATTCATTTGGTTTTTCTTTGCCCGGAATGACCGCAATCGTATTGAATGATTTTGCTTTTCCGTTTGATTTTGATTCTGCATAAACCTTGATTTTCGGCGCTTTGTTGTGCTGTGCCAAACGATAAAGCAGACCATAATCCTCAACCGAAAGATCAATGGTCGGAATCTTTTTTGTTTTTGCACCAAAAATTCGGTTGGCACCCATAATGCCGGTCCAGTATGATCCGACGATGCCCGCAGCACCCGCATCTTCAAAAACGGTCGCGAGTTCATTTTTTGAATGACCTGTATTTTTGATCAGTTCTTTGTAAGCTTCATCATCCGCTTTTTGCTGGTCTTTGATCAGCTGATAATCCTCTTCGGTTGCAAATTCCTTCATCTGATAATTGGGGCGTCCCCAGCGCTGATATTGGTCGATCAGTACAAATTTTCCTTTCACCTTTGGCAGCCAGCTTTTGAATTCAGTTTCATTTTTAAATTGAGGCATGATGATCACTTCGGCTTCCACCGGTTTTTTGGTTGCCGGCGACCATGCGAGCTGCATTCCTTCCAGACTTTTTACACGCGGATAAGTCATTTCGATATGTGTAATTCCTCTCTGCCACGAATCCCATTATCCGAATTCTTCTTTGTGTGCATCGATTCCCCAGCTTTTGAATTTTGCAACCGTCCAGTCGTTTGCCTGTTCCATTCCCGGCGAACCGACCAGTCTCGGACCGATCACATCGATCAGTTCAAATGCAAGTTCTTCGAGCTGAGAGTTGTTTTCGACCTCTTCGACAAAACTTTTTACGACCGGATCGGGTTCTTTCGGTGTCCGCTGCGGACCCCATTGTGCAGCCGTGAACTGTGCTGCAGAAATCAGCAGAGAGAGTGCGATTGTTTTGTGTGATTTCATATTTGAGTAAAATTTTTGTGAAGTTAATTAATTTGAAATAAATTGGAAAGTAGAAAAGAGCCTTGTCAAGGTTTCAAACCTTGACAAGGCTTTCCAGGCAAAAAATTAGAGCAAATAACATTGATAATAATCTGATGAAATGATTAAAAAATTAAAAATAAATTCAATGGGGCTGAAGCCCGCTCGGAGTAGCAGTTCTTTGTTCCGTCGGTTGAAACCGACGGCAATAGAATTTGGTTTTTTTAATAGAATTTGATTTTAAGCGTTGAAACCGACGGTAATAATTTCTAATGAATCAAATGATTAACATCCGAGTGACTCGCAGGGCTGTTAATTAATTTAAAATTAATTGAAAAGTGGAAAGTAGCCTTGTCAAGGTTCCAAACCTTGACAAGGCTTTCCAGGCAAAGAATTAGAGGAAATAACATTGATAATAATCTGAAATATTGATAAATAAAAAAATCCGAAAACATCACTGCTTTCGGATTTTATATTTTTAATTGGATTCAATTTTAAGCACCAACCAGCCTATTTGTTCTTTTGATCGCCTGTTCATCTTTCCATTCAATCCATTTCTTTCCTCTGAATTTTCTCATATAATTGTCAAAAGTCCTCATCACAAAAATATTGTAAACCGCTTCCGAAAAATATTTTGGTTTTTTGGCAAGTGATCTCAGACTCATCGAAAAACCGGGTGTCAGATATTTCATATAATGCCACCAGCCTTCGGGCATATACAGCATTTCGCCGTGACTGAGGTTTGCCACCATCGGTTTCAGATTTTTGAGTGCCGGCCATTTTTCAAAATCGGGATTGTCAAAATCAATGTCCTCGCGACAAATCACAGAATACGGGATTTTGTACATATATTTTGACTGTTCGGGCGAAATCAGTATGCATTGTTTTTTTCCTGCAAAATGGAAATGAAGAATATTGGCCAGATCAATGTCATAATGCATAAACACATTTGAACCTTCGCCGCCAAAAAACAGCATCGGCATGCTTTTGAACAGTTTCAGACCCAGATCGGGATATTTGAAATCATTCTGGAGATCGGGCACCTGTTTCAGCAGATTGTACAGAAAAATCCTCAGATCGGTGGGGCCCTGATGAAGCAGATCGACATAATCTCTCATCATCATCGTTTCGACCGGTTCATTTACTTTTTTTGAATAATCCACCGGATCGTTGTTGTAAAGCGGAACGAATTTTTTACCCGCTACTTCTTTGATGTAATCAAAATTCCATTTTTCATAAGCCGGCCAGTCTTTTGTGATTTTTTCGACCACCACCGGTTTCTGCGGTTTGACATAGTGTTTCTGAAAATCCTTGGCCGAAATTTCAGACACCCGTTCAATCTCAGTAAATTCAAATTGCATAAAAAAGATTTTATACAAAAATAATAAGTATTTCTTTACGGATTTATTATTGGGCTTGTTTAAATTTTACCAAAAAAGAATATCTGCGCTGTTCCAAACCATCTTTGCATTATTTTAAACAAGCTCTTAAACTACCGGATTCGCTCATTTTTTTCTATCTTGCCCAATATTTTCATCGATGAAAAATATACTGACCTTTAGCCTTTTATTGATTTTCACATCGGTCTTTTGCCAAGATGACCGGATTCCTCAGCTATGGTCCGAAAAGGGTGATATCGAACTGAAAACACAGTCGCTTGAAGTCAATGTGGTCGGCACAACCGCAGATGTCAGACTCTATCAGTCATTTTCGGTTGAAAATACGGATTCGGCATCTTATCTTTTTCCGATTTCGTCCGATGCTTCGCTCTATGAGCTGACGGTTTATTATCCCGAAAAGATTTTTACGCTCGAATCAAAAAATATGGACAATATCAGAAAACAGGTATTGGCCGAAAATAAGAAAGGAAAGAAAATCGGGCTGATTCATAACGTGGATTCGTTTGTCAGTCTGAAACTCGCCAATTTCCCAAAGGATGAAGAAATCCGTGTGGTGCTCAAATATGTCAAGGAAGTCGATGCCGAAGACGAATGGAAATTTCTGACGATTCCTTCATTTATCACCGAAAATTACAAAGAGATTCCCCAAAAATTTAATTTTCAGTTTCATATCATCAGTCCGACGCCGATTACAGAATCTGAGATCAGTCCTTATCCGTCGGAATTGAAGAAAATTTCATCCAGATATTTTAATCATACTTACAGCGGAACAGAAATTAAATCAGATATCGATCTGAAATTCAGCACAAGAGGAGACAAGGCAGAAGCCGGAATGCTGGTTTATGAAGACAAAGGCTGCCGTTATATTCTTGGAATTGTCGATCCGCCAAAACTGCTCAAACCCGAAGACATTGCACCGCGAGAATACATTTTTGTAATGGATGTTTCAGGTTCTATGGTCGGTTTTCCGCTCGATACTTCAAAGGAACTGGTCAGCCGGATTTTGGATGATTTGAATCCCGAAGAAAAATTCAACATCCTGTTTTTTGCAGGAGAAAGCGGATTTTTTGCAGAGAAATCGGTTTTGGCAACAGCCGAAAATAAAGCATTGGCGATAGAAGCCATCAACAGTCAGACCGGGACCGGAAAGACCCGACTGGTCGAAGCGATGGAAAAAGTTTATCAGTACAAACCCGAAAAAGAATTCAACCGGATCGTGGTACTGGTGACCGACGGAATGTTCGGCGCAGATTATCAGCTGTATCAGGGATTAAAGGAAAATTTGAGATATGCACAGTATTTTGTTTTCGGAATCGGATATGAAATCGGCAGGAAGACGCTTCAGCAGCTGGCTGCAGTAGGAGGGACCAAACCTGTTCTGATCAGCGATCAGGAATATGCAAGCGAGGAACTCGATGATTTCTTT
This sequence comes from Flavobacteriia bacterium, assembly GCA_019455045.1. Lineage (GTDB taxonomy): Bacteria > Bacteroidota > Bacteroidia > Flavobacteriales > Weeksellaceae > Moheibacter. The sequence continues at coordinate 41,469 of JACFND010000016.1, read as the reverse complement.
AATCTGATCCGTACGCCGCTGCTCAGACATATTGAAGTCAGTTCCAGAGAGTTGAATCTCAAAGAAACCTATCCGAACCAGTTCAACGGTTTTCTGTCGAGCGAATCTTCGAGTTTTGTCAGCAAGGAATGCAGCGGAACCAGAGATCCGAAACTGGTGCTGACCGGTGTGACCGGCGACAAAGATTATCGGAAGGAATTCAGTCTGCCAAACGAAAAAAACAATGACGATCTGGCCATCCTCAAATATCTGTGGGCAAGACAAAAGATTGATTTTCTGCTGCAGGAAGAGGAACGCTGCGGCCAGAGCTGCATCAAAACCGGAAGATACAGAACCCAGATCGTACAGTTGGGCGAGGAGCTGAATATTTCAACGCCTTATACCTCATTTCTTCAGGAATCTTATGCAAATCTGAATGACAACAAGGGCAGAAAGACTTCGCTTTATTCAAATATCAACAATGTGCTGGTGTTTCAGAATGATTTTGATTCTGATTTTGACGGAATGCCTAACACGGTGGACGATTGTCCGTTTGACCGAGGTGTGAACGACCGAAAGGGCTGTCCCAAAACCAAAGAGGAAAAGATGGCGATGGAGGTGAACCGGATGATTGAAGGCATCGAATTTGATTTTGATTCGTTTGTGATCAAGCCCGAATTTTATGAAAAACTCAATACTGCCGCTTCGATCATTCAGAGCATGAAAGACAAAGATTTTATCGTTGAAGGTCATACCGATGCCGCCGGAACTGCAGAATACAATATGCTGCTTTCGGTCAATCGGGCAAAGGCGGTGGTTGCATATTTGAAGAAAAAAGGAGTGGATATCCGTCGGCTGAAAATCGTCGGAAAAGGGGATACCGAACTGCTTCATCCAGAGTGCAGACCTCAGGAAGTCTGCGATAATCAAAAGAATTTTGAAAACAGAAGGGTTGTTTTCAAGCTAATCAATTAACTTTGCAACAACCCTTTTGGAATTGAAAAATTTAAATTACATATTGGTTTTAGGTTTTTTGCTGACGTCCTGCGCTCAGCAGCACGCTGTGATTTCCGAAAAATGGTCGGATGTCGATCTGGACGGTGTTCACGATCTTAAGGATGCCTGTCCGAACGAAGCCGGTTCGCCGTTCAATATGGGCTGTCCGGACGATTCAAAACTTTCGGCTGAATTCAACCGCAAACTTTCCACCGATTCTGATTTGGACGGAGTGCCCGACGACAAGGACGAATGTCCGTACCAGTACGGTTCGCCTTTCAATATGGGCTGTCCGTAAAAATCAAATCCGATTTATTCCGAATCAACGCCGCCGCCGTACATATCTTTGTACTGTTCCTGCAGCTTCTTCATTTCCTCTGCAAACTCTTTTTCGGTCAATGTCTGACCTTTTGAAGGTTTTTTGATTTTGAATTCATCTTCTTTCACCGCCACATTGACTGCTGTGATGACCAGATCTGCGCCGTTGGCAGTAAATTCGGCTTTGAGGATCAGACCGGGCAGACCCCACAGGCGATCGGGACCGTCTTTGAAATTCAGTTTGGGTGTGTACCAGGCAGTTACGTTGATTGAATCATTCATCACGCCGGTTGCTTTGAAAGTATCAAAACCTGCGATCTGTTCTTTCTCTCTTGTAATCTTCCAGTCAAATTTCTGAAGCGAATCCTTGATGATGTAAGCTTTTCCAAAATCATAAGGTTTCAGATAAAAACCTTCTTTCAGATCTTTGAACAGCGGTTCTTTGTCCATTGCGGCAATCTGGTTAGCGATCATTCCGCCGCCCGACTGTGAATTGCTGAGTTTCTCCTGCATCTTGTATTCAGATTCCAGATTATTGGTTTTCAGTTTGTAATCCAAAAAGATGCCTTTTCCCATCTCCATTTTCAGCTGATCCTGAACGGCTGCACGCCATTCTGCCGGCACATTGTTGAGTACTTCCTCAATATCCAGTTTCACCTCCATCTGATAATCCACTTCCAGATACTGGGGTTTGTCCTGTGCGCTGATTGAGATTGCGAACTGAACAGCCAAAAAGGAAAAAAATAGTTTTTTCATAGCAGTAATTTTATTCAATTGGTAGCTGAATTGTGGGGAATGTTACAGGGGAGGGGAAAGTTTTTTTTTGTTTGAAGAATTACATTGTTACTTTGTTCGTTTTAGGATTTCTAATTCAATTTCATTGCATAAACTTTCAAAATCATAATCTTTTTTAACATGAATTAAATGGCAATTATTATTTCTACATAATTCAATTTTTCTTAAATCCCGTTCCTGATTTTTCAAAAATGCTTTTTCGCCACCAAAGAAATCAATAGGCTCATAATGTTGTAGGCCTTGATATTCAATTCCAATATTAAGTTTTGGAAAAAATATATCTAAGTGTTGCCTTCCTAACCATTTAGGGTTTCCGTGATGGATAACCTGCTGTTCCTTAAAACGATTTTTTAATTTATAAAACAATTCTGTTTCGCTAATCCATCCTTCTCCGATCTTTGGCATCCCAATATCAATCCGATATAAATCTTCCGCATCTTTAATAATTATTTTTAACTGATTAATTATTGCTTTTTCCACTACGTGTGGAAAGGGATTTGTATAATTTCTCTTTTTTGCGTCCTCATCAATTGAATTATAAAATTCAAATTCAGCAGGTGAAGAATAAAAATTTAAATAATATTTGGGTTCGTATTCACCATTTACTTTTTTGTAAAATAAATTATTATCAAAAAACAGGTTTAAAAAACGTCTAGATTCAAGTTTTTCTTCAAATTTCGCGAAAGTCTGTTCAATAAAAGGTGCTATTTGTTTTATATTCTTTTGACCAAAATCCGTCAGATGCTTATAATTTGCTAATCTTAAAATTATTGATGAATCAAATAAATTCCGATTTAATAATTGATCATATTCCCAAACTGTTTTAATAGAGGAAATGCAAATTTTCTTTTCATATTCCCAGGCCTCCTCAAATCTCTTTTTTCCTTTAAGTATCTCTATGAAAATCCGGTATGCATAGCTTTTGGTTAATGGATAATATCTGGCGAGTATGGTGTACCTGCTGAATAATTCTTCAAAATTTTTATTTCTTAGATATTGATTTAAAAAATCATAAAATAAGACGAAGACATAATTACTGTTGCCTTCTAAATTTATATAACGACTATTAAAAAATTCGTATTTAAAATATTTGTAAAATTCTTTTTGTTCAGCTGTAGCATTTTCTATTGCAGAAAATGATGAAATGTATGAATGCTTCCAATATGGAATTTCATGTTGTGATTTTAACAAACCTTCAACAGCATCGATAGGTTTTATTATCTTATAACTTTCATCTTTCCAAAATTTGATCTTTCCTTTTACTTCAATTCCACTAAGGTCTATTTTCCCTTCCAATCTTTTTGGCAAAAAAAGATCTCCACCAACATACTTTAAAACCCCTAAATTTTCTATGGGTGTATCTCTTAAATTTAATTTACCATGTACATAATTTAAGTTTCCTAAGTCCGATATGTTAGAATGTCTTAAATAGCCCTCACCATTTATTCTTTCTAATTTGCCTAATGAATTTAATTTTGGTTTTCCGGCAGAGGAGCTAATAGAAAAATTCCCGTCGATAATTTTCAGATCTCCCAATGAATATAAATTTGGAGCAATAATAGAAAAGGAATTATTTATTCTTTCAAATCCGTTAAAGGTCTCAATTAGTTTCCCGCGTAAAACTATATTATAATCATTGTATTTGTCACGAATATTATTTCTTAATTCGTCTAATTCTGTTATTGTATATATGTCTATTTGGTTATAGGACATTGATTAATATTTTTTATCATATACTTAGTCCATTACGGGAGCCATCTTAACAACTATCATTAGGTCTTGTGCAAATCTCTTACTATTATCCATTTTCTCAATTTGTGGTTTAAGAACTGATTCTATTTCTAACATCATTTGGTTGATATTTATACGTAATTCTGTTAAATTTAAACTTATTTCTAATTTTTGTCTATTTATTGAGTTGAGTGTAATATGAGATATAGGTCTATAAATTGTTTGGCCTGCTGGGTTTATTAATTTCCCAAAGCCTCGAGGATGTCCAGGTCGAGGGTGTCCAGGTGCTAATAAAATAGAGTAAAACGTTTGAATATCCTTTGTGTAAATCCAAGATAATGTTCCCCATAAATAAGTGTTTTCAGGAATAAGAACTTCATTGATTCTCTCATCAATGTGTTGTAATGTATTCCTAAATTCTCGAATTGAATTAAAGAAAGTAATATCTATTGGATTGTCCACATTTTCCTTGATTTCATCTGGTCGACTATTAAATAAACATATTATGTTTCTAAGCCTCCAACTTAAATCTATAATCGACCATGCTTCTTTAAAAATTTCATAACAGTAAAGATTATTCACCTCTTTGCTAACAGAGGCTTTTAAAATCACCTTTTGTAGATTTTCAAATGTCAAATCAATCATTCCATAGGCATATCTAATTCCCTCCATAATAAATACATACTTTCGACTCAGTTCGGTTGGAATGTTACTAAATATTGATTCTTTTAGATTTATTGAATTTTGCATAACTCCAAATATAAACAATCCCTATCTCACTCAAAACATTAAAAAAAGTTGAAGAACCTCATCACCTCACAATTAAAAATTCAAATTAGTTTAACTCATTTGGCACTTCCTAATCGCAAACTCAAAAACAGCTGTTGCTTATTTCTTATCCCTGTTTTGATTTCGTTTTTCAATTCTTGCTTTGGTCATTCTTTCTCTCAATCCGCCTTCTTCCAAAAATTCTTTTTCCAAAGTTTTAATTTGCTGCGAAAGTAAATAACTCACAATGTTTATCAGACAGATCATGCTGTTGGCACATATCTCAATTTGGTCGTGTTCCAATGCTTTTTTGTAGATTTCGTAAGTTGCATTGGGCGTTCTGTTTAATTCTCTGAACCTTTTGGTATATCTGTGATCGATTCCCCAAATTTCATATTTGTTGAGTCTCAAAAAATCCAGATAATCAATTTTCAGTTCTTCCAAAGATGCCCGTGCCACATTGGTCAGCTTTATTTCTGCTTCCTTTGAAGTGCCGGAAGCCATACTGGCTTCTACAATATTTTGTTTACCGCTTCTGGCTGCCTGAACCATCTGGCCATTGGTTCTGTCAAATCTCCCAAAAGCTCTTTTTGTAAAATAATCGGTAGCATCAAAGATGATTTCTGCTTTCTGATAAGTTATCAGATTGCGATATCCTCCATGCTTTGGGATAAAACCTTCTGTATTTTTATCTTTATCTTTCATCTTTAGTGACGTTTGGGACCCGTGGGACGTCCTATGAGTAACATAAGTTCCTTTTATGCTGTCTTATGCAGTTCGTTTTCCGGTTCTTTAACTGCTTTCTGGTATTCTTTATGATTAAAAATTTGGAATTATTTTCTTAAATATTCCTATTTTCATAACAATTGGCAATCCGACTTAAACCCAAATATACTCAATTCCAAAACCAATCTATATATCCTCATTCACCGTCAGCAGGTTTTTGTCAATATGAAAGTGAACCGGAGCTCTATTGGTTTCAAACCAGCCGTGCCAGCCGACTATCCATGAATTTTTAAATTCAGGTTTGAGATGGTAGGGATCTTCTCTGAAATCAAGCAGCTGAATATAAATGATTCTTTCTCCGTTTTTGTTGGTATAACCGATGTATTGGCGGTCAAAATAGATCAAATCCTTTTGTCGCCTGAGACAGTTTCTCTCCAATCCTTTTTTCTCTTCAGCTTTCTGTTTCCTTGCGTTCTCCAGGCTTTCCGGGTCTTCTTTTTCTTCTATCCTTTTAATCACTTTGGCCCATACATTCTCATTAAATCTTTGGTAGGCTTCGCAATACTGACTGATGATTTCAGAGTCGATCGATTTGATAAGCGCAGCATCCGGTGTAAAGTAAACAACCTTTGGATCTCCAAAAAATTGTTCTGCATATTCTTTTGGGAAAATCACACCTTCCGATTTTTTAAATTTCACGATTTGTACATCCTTCAACAGCGAACTGTCAATTCTATCCAACATTACACCATAATTGACATCAAACGGATCATCTTCTGTTTGGGTGATTTGTCCAAAAGCCGCAGCCGACAACAGTATCAGTATCAATGCTGTAATTTTTCTCATGTTTTGATTTTTTGAGTAGAAATTGGATCGGCAAACTTTTCTGTTTCTGCAGGTTTAAAGTTTCGACTGAAGATATTCTTTCAGTTTTCCTTTGTTCTTTTGTTTGATCAGTTTCTCCATATCCGAATTTTTTCCGAGCGCAGATTTATTTTTTTCATAAAATTCAATTGCGGTTTCAACGCCGGCCGTTGCACATTCGATCTTGTCGGATGAATAATTGTTGTTCAGACTGTATTTTGCCCAGCCGCCCATAAAGACCATCAGACAGTCGCCGCAGTCCATCGGTGCAACACCGGTTGCCACTACGATGGAAACAGAGGGACTTCCGCTCAACCATTGAAGCAGGAAAGCATTGACAGCTGCTCGTTTTTCCGGATTTTGAGAAACCGGCGTATTGACCAGCCAGTCAACCGCTTTGATGACCTGTGGTTCAGTGTTTTTGTAGTCATCGGCGGTTTCGAGTTTGACATTGTTTGGAATTTCAATTTGTTGTGCAAATAAAAATGAGTTTGCAAACAGGATGAGAATCAGTGTTTTAAATTTGTTCATAGTTTTTGTTTTTAAATGATTGATGCCAGTCGACGGTTTTTAAATTCTGATTAAAACAACAGACGGTTCGTTCGGCATTCAAATCAAATGTAATAAATTTTCTCAGCGGTTGATAAAATTAATTCCAAGCAGACCCTTTTCGAATTTTAAAACAATGATTTCATTTTCTTTCAATTTGCTGAAGTCACTGTTGCCGGTTATTTTTTCGAAATCTTTTTTTAGAATGATATCACGGTCGTCTTCAGTATTTTGAGCAAGCAGCGTTTGGTTTGTAACAGCAGCAATCTGATATGACTTTTCAACCGTTTCTTTTGGAAATTGTCTGTTGATATACAAACCGAATCCGATAAGAATTTTATCAAAAACAAAGAAAAACAGTAAACTGAAAATTCCTAAACCAATCAGGAAATTTAAAATCTTCTTTTTTGAACTGTTTCTGTTTATTTTTAAGCTTTTGAACAGAATGATCACAATGATTGCAAAGATTGCATAATATACAAATCTCAGTTTGGATGTGGCGACGAAACTGCTGATATCCGACTCTAAGTAATATTTTTCCTGATTGGGTACAAAAAGGAACAACAGCGCAAAAGCCGCAATCAGAATCAGTGCTGAAACAATGATCTTTTTGATTGGGTTTTTGGTTTCTTTTGGGTTCATTAATTTAATATTGCGAGCCGGTTTGATCTGATAAATTTATTCATAAAGTTTGGTCAGCAATTGAATTTGAAAGTTATTCTTCAAAAAACTTTTCAGCTATCTTTTCTGTTCCTATTCGAATTGTATTATTAATCAGATAATTGAATCCGAAAGAATCACAACCAAACATTTCGCTATGGTTTGTTTCTTTTTTAATCTTCCTGAATTTCATTGATCCGTTTTTGAAATTCGGCCAGCCGTTTTATGAGTTCGTTAAAGTCTAAGGCTTCCCCGTAAATCAAGCTGATTTTCATTTCATTATAGTCATTTTCCCATTTTTTAATAATGTCGTCAGGTGGTATAAATTTAATATTCGGATAATTGTGATTTTTATAATCAATGCCCGAAACGGCTGTAAACTTACTTCGGTGTTTTACGATAGCATTATATAGTTTGGTGTTTTGTAAAGCAATTTCAGCGTATTCTGTATGACTCAGCTTTTCAATATCATAAAGGTGCCTGCTCAATCGTTCAACCCGTGTTTTTTCAGGTGGTCTTTGAAATTCTTCGTGCAATAGAAAAATCTTTTCCAATAATGCCCGTTCAGGATTCACCGTGGGAATTGTAATTGGCTTATCTGTAAAAGAATTGTCTGTATATATTTCAGAAACAAATGTCCCGAAAGTTCGATTTGTAAAAGGTTCTTTTAAGGAACGACTTCCGACTTCGACCAAAACACCGGGTTTCAGATAGGCATCTTTTTCAGTGAGTTTGTTGTAATAGATTTCAATGATCAATGGATCCCGATCATGATTTTCAGCTTCACGAGCTTTTATTGTAACCTCTTTAAAACCCAATTCGGCAAAACTTTCTTCCAATTCTTTGGTAAAGACCTCAGAAACAAACTGATATGATTTTCTTCTTAATTTTTTGATATCGCTTTTTGTGAGTTCGTCCGAAAAGCCGAGAAATTCTTTATCCAGAGCTAAATCAATGTCTTCAGAAAATCTGTGTATCAGGTTCCAAGCTTTGCTCAAAGATGTTCCGCCTTTAAAAATTAATGAATTTGAACATTTCATTGAAAAAATAATGGCCAAAGTGTGAACAACCCACCAATCCTTTTCCACAGCAGATGAAGAAGGTAAACCGAATTTCCGGCTTGTTTCTGCAAACAGTCTGATCTTGGTTTCATCCGGCAATTTAAACCACTCTTGTAAATGTTTAAACTTATTCATTGGTCGAAATTATTTTTCTGATCCAAACGGGAGCCAGTTGCAAGTCATGCTGCAGATGTTTTGGATTTTCCTTTTCCAGAACCTTCTTTATTTGTTTAATATCTTCTTCAGTTGCCTGTTCTTTGCCGATTGTCCGTAATGCCTGAACGGCCAGCATGCTAATTTCGCCAATAAAAGCCAGGTTTTTGGAACTGGCTTTTTTAAATGTAATGGTCTGTTTTCCAATTTTAATTTTTCGCGCCGAAGTATCGGAATAAAAAACAATGTTTAAAGGAACCTGAGTTGTCAGTCCCAATTTATACATTGCATAACTTCCTGTGGGTACAATCGTAGCTCTGTCCCTTTTTGCAATTGCAACCGCAATTTCTTCGATTCCCGGCAAAACTTTTCCGATGTGATCGTCTATAACAGGACGAACATAAATGCCCTGAGCTATCCGGTCCAGTTCGCCGGATTTCACCAAACGCTCCAATGCTTTATTTACAGCTCTCGGGTTTTCGATATTTGAAAAACTTTCAACAAAGAACAGTGTACCCTTTGGGTTACGTTTTACTTTCTCCAACACTTTGTGTTCAATACTCTTTGACATTTTCACATTTTTAATATGTCGCAAATTTAGTAAATATTTGCGACAAGAATACAAAAGGATTTTGGACAGATGCTTTTATTATTCTCTGAAAATAAAATAAGCGGAAGAAATATTAAGAACAGGGTTATTTTTTCATTGAAACTTTCAATTTTTCTGAGATTAATTCAATTCAAATATCTTATCATCGATTTTCTTTTCAACCAATTCGGTTGCGGTATAACTGATTTTAAATTCATCTGTTTCAATTGAGAATTTTAAATAAGGTCTTTTGGCAAGTTTGTAATATTCATTCAGAAAAAAATCATTGTGCTCTGAAAAAAAATTGGGATTAATCTTTGGACTTTTTGGATGATAACAATAATTCAAAATTACATTTTGATTGTCCATGCTAACTGCCTTATATTCATAACATTCGCAATTCAAATTCATTATTTTTTGATTTTTAATCTTTCTTCTGCCAATAAATTACAGCGAGTTGATTTTTACATCCAAAGAATCAATTTTCGAATTGTTTTTGTAGGTCAGATAGATTTTGTCTTTGTCCGGAAAATAAAACTGTGAATCTCTTCCGTTTTCGGCGCTGTTCAAATGAATCCTCCGAAATTTTCCGTCGGATGAATAGTACATCATCAGACTGTCGCCATAATTGTCATTCAGCATTTTTTTAAATCCGTTCGGTGCCAATTCGGTGGTGGTGATCTCGGTTTTAAATTTTATGAAACCCTCAAAACTCTTTTGTGCATTTAAACTGCAGCCTGAAATAATCAGAAATATGAAGATTAAAGATCTGTTCATCGATTTGATTTTGGCTGTTGCCGTGTTAGCATGTGTTATTTAATTTTATTTCTAAATTCGATCATACTTTCCTTGTCACTGAATTTCATAGAAATTTCTCCTGATTCATTAATAAGTCTGTAATAAATATCTCGCCCTCTGTCCTCAATTGCACTTTGTTCGACAAGAAAATAACCTTTGTATGGTCCTTTATCAATTTGTTCAAATGTTTCAGCTGAGAATAAATCTGTCCAAATTCCGGTCTTAAGATTCACTTTCACCAATTGGTTCGCCGTAGCATACTTCTCTGTTGTGAATAATAAATATTCACCATCAATGGATAAAACAGGGTTGTCAACTCTCAGAATATCACTTGTTCCATCCAAGCCATCTTTATATGGTTTTTGGTCAGTAAGTACTGATTCTTTTAAATCATTGATATTAACCAGCATTATCTTTTTTGTGTCATAACCATTTTTATTCTGATTCCGGACATATACAATTTGTTCGTTATCAGGCAAAAGAATCGGATCTGAGTCAGTTTGATTAAAGGTTAATTGTTTTTTTGCCCCATCTGTAAAAACCACATAAACATTTTTATCCTGCTCAAGTGTCTTGGATGGGATAACCTCTTTAGTTTCTATTTGAGATTCGGAGGAGACGTTGTCATCCGCCTGTGTCTTATTATTAGAAGAATTGTTAATGTCTGAACAGGAAGTCAGAGTAATTGTCAATAAAATCGGTAAAAATATTTTTTTCATATTTTTTTGTCTTTTTGTTAATATCTGTTAACGCTTGCCCGGCTTTCCGATGAACCAGGGCGGATCTTGGAATTCCGCCGATGACAGAAAGCTGTATGTCCAAGGCTAAAACAAAAGTAAGAAAAAATCATTGAAGCTCGTCGTTGGAATTTTCGCGGGTGGAGAGCCAAATCGGCAGTAAGCAGCAGTTTCTGTTGTTTATAAAAGCGTCATTAGCCCAAACGCTTTTCTAGTCTGGAATAATCTTTCTGATTGCTCAAAATTGACGTAAATTTTTTGATAGTTTCCTGCAATAACTGATTGACTTTCGGCATTTTCTTCCAGTATTTCTAACTGTGAAACAAAATCAAATGTTTTTATTTTTTGGTTATAAGACTTTTTTGAATTGTCCATTCCAATAATATTGGTTTGGATATTTATATAGTTATTTCGTTTTTCAATAATGCTTTTTTGGGTATAAATTCCTCTATGAAAATTATAGATTTCAACTTCGAAAGTTTGAACTTTAGGATTCTCAATTAGCTCTTTTATGAAAATTATGGCTTCTTTCGATGATTTTGAAAAGTCATTGCTTTTTAAATCAAGAGTTAACCTTTCGTTTAGATTATTTTCTCCAATATTAACTTTACTCGTCACGCAAGAGTTTAAAGAGAAGCTTATCACAATAAGCAATAGATATTTTGCCTTATTTATCATCTTATTGAACCGTGTTTTGAAATTGCTGCTAACGTCTGACCAGCTTGCTGAAGTGGCGGATTTTACCAAAACACTCCGAGCGAAGAACGAATTTTCAATTTACCGAAAACGCTCAATCGAAGCCGTTTACCCGCCATTTTAGCAAACTGGCCGTTATGTTGCTGTGCTTTTTATTCAATGTTTATAATTTTCACTTCGTTTTCAGTATTTCCTACTTTTACGGATTCGCCAATAGCTTTGTCATATATAGACAACCCTAAAGGTTTTCGATAATTTACAAGCTGAACTCCGTTCTCGATTTCATTACTATTGGTTTCAAAATCCACAAGTTTAACTTTTATAATTCGTGGATTATTTGAGAATCGTAGATGCACAATTTGGTCAAGAGATACTCTTTTCTCAAATAAAGTACCGCTTAATTTGTCTTCTGGTGTTGTAGAGATTGTATCTTCTATCTTTTTAGTAATTTTAAAATTAAACGGTTTCAGTGCTTTCCATACTTCTGAATAATAATCGTTATTTAAGGATGCTCCGTTGGCTGTGAAGCTGGAACGAATTAACGTTCCAAGACTTTCTTTTATCGAAAGAGGAAGGATTTTAAACTGTATTGTATTGAAGTTGCTATACATCACTTTCATTCCTTTTAAATGGAGTTGGTCTCTGGTGGATATATTTTCAGTTAAATGGGCTTTAAATTTCTTTTCTCCATTTTCTCGATAATAAATCCCCATAATCTTTTCAGAAGGAATTACTGTTATTAATGATAACTCATTTTCAGTATTTAGTCCGTTCATATATTCTCTATCTATACGTTTTGAAAGGAGTGCTGAAATATTCACTTTGTTTATGTGTCCTGTTACATAACATTGTAAAAGGAATCCTTGCGTCTCATTATCTTTTATAGGTACGATATAATCTGCCGTTTCTATTTCTTTTTCTGTTGTAAGAACATAAGTGCCGTTTTTATAAAGGTTTAAGTATCTGATTATTTTTGTATCAGTAGTTTCAACTTCTGCAATAGAAACAGGAGGAGTATTAGCATCTTCTGTGTTTTCAGAGAAATCATCATCAATAATTTGGTTGTTTGTCTCTTGGCTTAAATCTACTTCAATCTCTTCTGTATCATTTTTGACAATTGAAATATTTTGAGATGTTTTCTCTTTCTCTTCTTCTTGTTTTAAAATAGAATGAGCCTCAACTATTTCCCAAAATGGTTTTAAGGCTTTTTCTCTATTTGAGTAATACTCATATCCTCTCACTCTGAAAAACTGCCAACCACATCTTTCAAGGACCTTTTGACGCATTATATCATTTTGGTATTGCTCTGGACCGTGCCATTTGTCGCCATCACATTCAATGGCTAATTTTGTTCCGTCTGGTAAAAGAGCAACTAAGTCTATTCGGTATCTTCCTTTTGCTATTTGATATTGGGGAATAACACTCAATCCTTTATTTACAATATCGTTATAAACATCGACCTCAAACCAACTATCGAATGGCGAAGGTTGTGTTCCTAATTCCCTTTTTATAGGAGAGTTATATACAGGTTGGTAAGAGTCATAATTTTGAAAATGATCTAATACCTTATAACGTAAGTCATTTGTATTACTTAAATCTTCCAACTGGATAGAATGAAAGAGCCATATTTGTTCTTTTGCTCGACTAACGGCAACATTAAATCTTCTTTCGTCTTCTGGTCTTGTTAATGCTGACCTGTTGTGATTATGAGCGGTTACCAAACTTAAAATAATAATATCCCTTTCGTCTCCTTGAAAAGAGGTTGAATTACCACAAATTATTTTTCTATTATGAAATTCCTTTTCGCCAATGGTATTAATTAATTTGTCCTCAATTAACCTTGCTTGTTGATTTCCTTGTAAGGTAATTACGCCTATAGTTTTATCTTTATATTTTTCATTAGAAAGAAAATCATTAATCGTATTAACTATTTTTTCTGCTTCGGGTTCGTTTATTATTCGAGAACCTCTACCATCAATATATCCATCTTGACAGAACACGGTTTTTAATGGTTCTAATCTGTTTTCTGAATATTGTTTTAAAGGATAAAGAGGTTTGCCATCTGGTGCATAAAAGTTTCGATTGGAAAATTCAATAATTTCAGGCATACAACGGAAATGCTCTCTTAATACTGTCATACCGTTACAGAATAATTTAGCGTGGTCAAAAAAGCTAAACTCTGTACCATAATAATCGGCAAAAGGTATTTTATGCAAATGTTTTTTTATGTAAGGATTCATAATATTGGCATCAACTCCTACATATTCTGGAGAAGTCTGTTTGTCGTCTCCAACAATAATTATGTTTTTGGCAATGTAAAGTAGAAATATCGCATCTGGGCCAATTTGACTGGCTTCATCAATAATTGCATAATCATACATACCTTGTTCAGGTTGAATGGTTTCGGCAACTTTATAAAGTGGCATAATCCAACACGGAACAGAATCCTTACAATATTCCATTTCTTTTTGGGCAACCTTTCGAAATTTCATTGCTCTTTTTCCTCTACCTGTTTTGCCGATTTTTTTGACAGCCATAACCCAAGCATCAAGATGTCGTCTTAGAGAAAGGTCTCCTTGTAATTTTTCTAAAATAGCATACCAAGCCATTTTTGATGCTAATATAGAAGTAGTCTTTTTCTCCGTTTTTTCTAAAAATCTTAATTCCTTAACTAAGTGATTTTCGTAATCTTCACTCATCAATTTATTCAGTTGTAAATAACAATCCTTATAAATTAATGCCTTTTTGAGGTTATGAAGGTCGTCCTCTGATATTTCTTCGTTTTCAATTTTATTGACTGTTTCAGGAATCTTATCTTTTAATTCTCGTTTCAAAATTTTGAAGTTTTCAAACTCTCTCTTTCTCTCGGCAAGAGAATTAATTTCTTGCAAGCATTCTTCGTATTCATATAACTCTAATTGCTTGATTGACGATTTTATCTTTTCCTTAATCGGATGTAAGTTTTCGTTATTTGTAAGATTGAAAATAGATTTTTCAATAGGCTCTTTAAGAAAAAGAAATTGATTCCTAAGTAAATTGAATTCGACTTTTTCAATAATCGTTTTTAAATCATCTTCATTAAACAAGTCAATTTTAACGTTGGACATAGATTCGACCTCCGACTTTAGAAGAACAAGTTTCTTATAAACATCAGTAATGGATAAAATTTTATGATGATGCTTTTTATAATGTTGGAATTTAGAACCTAATCTCTCATTCTTAGGGATATTTAATCTCCATATTTCATCTAACTCTTCAAGGTCTTGGGCAATAGCAATATCATTTAGTACAATTTCAAATTCTTCCACTGTATCGCAGGGACTTCCATTAACTCTTACAGCATCTATAAAATATAATTTCTCCTTAATTTCTTTTGGTAGAAAAGCCTTTTTTATGCTAAATGTGAATCCTGACAATGTGTTACCCTCGTTTAAATATTTCAGAAGAATTTGGGCATCATTTTTTAATTGAATAATGCTTTTATCTTTAGGATAACCTACCTCAATATTTCTATCAATTTGAGAAAGATTGGCTTTAGTAAGTTTTTCCAATATTGCATCTGATTTAGTTAATAAGGTAATCCATTGATTTTGTTTTCCGTTTTTTAAAGATGTAAGTAATTGGTTTTTAGAATCTAAATCAACTTTATTTACTTGGGTATAAAGTGTGCTAATTTGATTTAATGTCTCTTTTAAATTTTGGAAATTATTACAGTTAATTACGAGAGTTTCGTGTTCAGGATATTTTTTCAGCCTCTCCAACAATTCTTTGTATTTTTTTAAGCTCTCTACAGAAGGGAGATTATCTGGGTGAGGAACTTCATACTCAAATTCAGTTAAATCTATATTTTTATAGAACTGTACCTTTTTGAAAAAATCAAAGACATTAGAAATTAATACCGTATCCTCATAATCCGAATAAACATCTGTGTACCATTCGAATTTTTGATTCTCTTTCTCTAAATTTTCTGCAATTTCTACAAGAGTTCCCTTGTAATATGGATTGATTTCCTGCTTTCGAGTTGCTTTTTCTTGAATGCTTACTAATTGATTGGTTATTTCTGCAATTTTTTTCTTAGTTTGTTTTAGTTCCTCATTGCCTTCTTTTATTTCAGTTTGATAAGTTAGTAAATCGGCACTTGATAATTCGTCATTTATAGCATTTACACTTGACTGTAATTCTTGAATTGAGGAAGCATCGCCACTCAGATAATTAACCGCCAAATCCTGAAACTCTTTTGGGAGTTTTTCTCTAAGTACTTCTAATGCTCTTTGGGTATAAGCTGTTACTAATACCTTTTTCCCGTCTGCCAATAAATGACAGATTAAATTTGCAATGGTGTGAGATTTTCCCGTTCCCGGAGGGCCTTGGACTAATACTTTATTGTTATGTCTTATTTTCTCGACAATTTCTATTTGCTCATCGTTGTATTCTTTCGGGAAAAAGATTGGTTGAGGGCTTTGAGCTTCATTATTAGATGTAGAACCATCAGCATTATTATCAGCGATGTCAGCAACTATTCCAATTAAATCGTCAAGGGTTGGTATATCTATTTTATCATTTGCTATATCCAAATTCTCTATTATTTTTTCAAATAGGGCAGTATAGCTTCTGGTGTTCCTTTTGCGTAAAATAAGACAAGGAGAAAACAGAAAAGTAGGTTTTTGGGGAGTGCTTTTTGGTTTTTCGATGGTTGAGTCAAAAACACCAACAGGAGATACTCTTTCTGCAAACATCTGAATTGCATCTTCGATATTGTCAAAAAGTGAGGATGTTTCCTTTTCAGCAAAGTAGGCTTTTACCAATTTCTCTGCTTCAATTATATTTTGAGAATCAAATTGGTCAAATAAGTCTATTATTGAATCCGTCTCAATTTGCGGAACTGATTCGATATTTGGAGCAATAGAAATTATAGACGAATTCCTTGAAAACTCGAAATTTATATCGACTTTTTGAGTGAAAAAGTGTCTTAATATCTTAGGAGAAGAATCATCTTCTTTGAAATTTAATAGACCAACACCGATAATTAGTTCATATTCTTCTCCAAATTGTTCGGCTTTGTTATAGATACTGAAAAGTTGCTTATAAGTGGTAGCTAACCTTTCATAGATGTCCATTTGTTTTTGGTACTCCTCAAACTTTTCCTTAAATGGAATTAAATCATCAAGCCATTTTTTATTTACGTAGTTGTCAAATTCTTCTACTATTTCTGGATTATCTTCAAGGAAAATTTCTTCCTCTTCTTCCATTATAATTGAATCTTTGAGTATCGGACCATTTTCTTCATCTGTCAAAGTTTCAGTAACAATCCATTGTTCTAAGATTTTGGGAACAGGTGGGAATTTTGGTTTTATTGGCTCTACTGGTTTGGAAACTTTTATCCAATAGTCTTTAGATAAATCAAAATCAGCACATACAATGTTTTCAAATAAAGGATTTTCGGGAATTTCAGCCAGCCATAACTTTTCAGGATATTGAGATTCTTGCATCTCTATATCTCTTACAGGTTTGCTTCTAATTTTTGAAAATTCTAATAAATAGTTGAATATCTGTAAGTACTTATCTTTTTTCATTTTCCGCCAAATTCCTAATATTTTAATTTTCAGTTGCCTAAGTTAATAAGTAATCTCCTTTTGCTCTTGGTTTTTGTCTGGAGGTTTCTTTAGCATAGCACATAACACACAAATATACGCAATTCCAAATTTCATCAAAATGGCATGAAATTTAAATTCTCTGTTGTAACTGTCACTACAACAGAGTTATATTAAACGGGAAACATTTAAAAACGAAAAAGAGAATTGCGCAAAACAAATAGTAATTACGGGATATAAAAAAAACCGACTGAATCCCAGCCGGTTTGTGTTGTTTGAATTTTAAATCCTATCTATTCTAAAAGAATAGCGTCAGCTCAGACTTTCTCAATCTTATATCCAGCTTTCTGAACCGCCTTTTCAATTTGTTCTTCGTCTGCTTCTTCGGTTTCAACGGTCAGTATCTTATCCGGATTTTGGGTGTCCACAGACCATTTGATGCCTTCAACACGATTGAGATATGGAGTGACACCGGCCACACAGCCGCTGCAGTTGATATTGGTTTTGAATTTTAAAACTTTCATTTTGCTATTATTTTGATTCTTCTTTGTTTTTGATTTTGGTCGAATGCAAAAAGCTGATCCTCCAGCTTCTGTCCGACTTTGTAAGACTTGCACTTTCAAGCCAGTCAAATTTCATGATCGACATTCCGTCGTAAAAAATTTCAGCAGAGTTTTTGTAATACAGCTGAGCCGAATCGCCGTCGGTCAGCGTCTTTATAAATTCAAATTTATTTTTTCGTTCAAGCTTGTGACCTTTTGCCGCTTCATCGTCGAACTGCTTTTTTATTTCTGTGACCATATTGCGTGTATCTTCCAGATTCATAAGTTCACCGTCTTCAAACAGCAGAAAATCGTCTGTAAAATATTTTGAAATCAGACTTTCGTCAAGTTTAGAAAATACATCCTCAAACATATTTTCAATCACAGACTGTACTTCTTTTTCTTCGGTGGTCTGAGCCGTTGCAAAAGAAAAAATCATTGCGAAAAAAGGAATCAGCAGCTTTTTCATAGATTGTCAATTTGAATCCAAAGATACTCAATTTTCGGACCGCAAAATCAGTTGGGTTCTCTGATTTTGAATTTTTCATACACCCTTTTTGAGTTCAAATGATAGATCAGTATCGCCAGCGAACAGAGACCGCCGCTGATCAGAAACATATTTGAAAATCCGGTGTATTGTGCGATATAAGCGCCGAGCAGCATCCCCAAACCGATGCCGAGATCAAAACCGGTCAGATAGGTTGAATTGGCGGTTCCTCTTTTTGATGCAGGCGCCATATTGATATAAATCGTCTGCAGAGCAGGGAAGAGGGTGCCGTATCCGATTCCGATCAGAAATGCTGAAATACAATATGCCACGATGCTGTGCAAAAGTGCAAAACCCGAAAAACCGACGGTGATTGCCAACAGCGCAAAAGTCATCACCAGATGAAGATGACCCCGATCTACAAATTTTCCCGAAGTTACACGCGACAAAACGATTCCGCCCGCAAGAAACAGAAAGAAAATACCCGAATTGTGAATTCCGATCTGTTTTCCGTACAAAACCGCAAATGCGATCAGCGTTCCCCAGCCAAATGAGATAAACAGCTGGTTGAACAGTATGGGAACCGCTTTGATCAGTATAAACCGGTCAAATGACATCGGCGGGATTTTGTCTAATTTTTTTCGAATCGGAATATTGATAAAACTCACCACCACGATCGACAGTATGCCCATCCCCAATGCAGAACTGATCAGCGTGTTGAAACCGTAGGAATCATAGATATTCACCGCGATATAGGGTGCAACCGCCATTGCAATATTGCTGTTGACGCCAAAATATCCGATTCCTTCAGCACGTCTTGCCGGCGGTATGATGTCGATGGCGACCGTATTGGCTGAAACCGTTGACAGACCCCAAAACATTCCGTGAAAAAACCGGAGGATGACAAAGAAAAGCACCGTAAATGCAAAATAGTAACCGACATAGGCCGCAACAAACAGTATGATTCCGAGCACCAGCAAAGGTTTTCTCTGAAACACATCGACCCAATAACCGCAAAACGGACGGATGATCAGCAGTGCAATTGCATAAGACGAAAGCGCAATCCCGATTTTTGAAGGTTCGATGTCGAGTTCCTCAGAAAGAAAAATCGGGATGGTCGGCATCAGCAGATTGAACGAGCAGGCGACGAGAAAATAGGTGATACAGGCGATGATAAAGTTCCTGTTCCATAATTTTTCCTTTTTTGCCATATCCGCTTCTCAAAATTGCAGCGCAAAATTAAACAGGATAAGCCGCTTAAAAAACTATTTTGAATTCAAATTTCAAATTGGCTGATAGAAAATACTTTTCAAAGTTTCGGCGGTTGATTCTTTATTAAATTTCCAAATGTGTTTTGTCTGAATAAATTTTGAATAGGAACGGGCTTCAGCCCGTTTAAAAAGATTATTACAGGATTGGCTTCAGCCGAAGTTTAAATTGAATTTTATTTCGCCTTTCTGCAATTGATGATCCGGATTCCGTCTGTGTTTGAAGTCAGAATCAGATTGGATTTGTCGCCCGCCACCGAATAAATCCACATTTCATTTCCGTCCAGATTCAGTCTGAGTTCCCCGTCCAGATACCAGTAACCGTCTCTGACCGTCGGCTCTTCGCCGCCTGTATATTCCGAACGCTGATAGGTATTGTCGGCATGAAATTCAAACCAGCTGTCCTGAACTCTGTCGGCAGGTGTTCTGTCTTCGATCGATTCAAACTGCTGAACGATCACATTCCATCTGCCCGAAGTGATCAGCTTGATGATTTCTTCTTCGGTTTTTGGTGTCGGAACGTAGATGTAATGAATCAGACCGATTTTGAAACCGCCGTCAAATGCATAATCGAGCACCAGACTCATATCGCTGATTTCTTCGATGACTGCCTTGTATTTTGTTCTGCCTTCGTCAAAATGAAGGATTCGGGTGTCCGGATCGTAAGTCCATTTTCCGATCACTTTTCCGCTGATTCCGCCCGGCATTTCATATTTTCCGTCATTTCTGAAAATCACCCAGCTCGATTTGATTTTTTCCTGATCATTTTCATCGACTCTTTCGCCTTCGGCAGTGATGCTGTAGGCGATATTCCAGGTTGATGAAGTCAGAAATTCAACGGTTCTGTCGGCTGAAGGAACATCCTGACCCAACAGATAAACGGGCAGCAGAAAAAGTATCAGATATTTCATGATTTCAAAAGTACATAAAATTCAATCAAAAAAAATTTCTTTGATTATTCTTTGATTTTCATCGCCTGATTGGGTGTAATCCTCGAAATCAGCCAGGAAGGAACGGTCAGCACCACAGCCGAAATCAGTATGGCGGCCAGATTGAGCATCAGAATCTGAAACAGATCGAGATGGACCGGTGCATACGACAGATAATAATTGTCTGCCGGAAGTTTGATCAGTTTGAAGAATTTCTGAATCAGCAGCAGACTGATGCCGACCAGATTTCCGATGACCAGACCCGGAACCATGATAAACAGCGCATAATAAATAAAAATTTTCCGAATCCGCCAGTTGGTTGCACCCATCGTTTTGAGCAGTCCGATCGAATGTGTCCGTTCGAGTATCAGAATCAGCAGCACCATAATCATATTGATTGCCACCACCACCATCATGATAAAGAGCACCACAAAGATATTGGTGTCAAAAACCTCGATCCAGTCATTGATCTGACTGAAAGTGCTGGTCGCAGATTGTGCATACAGACTGAAATCAATATTGTCATTCACCTTTTGGGTCACCTGATCCAGTTTTTCAATGTCTTTTGCAAACAGTTCAAAACCGCCCACCGTATTCTGATCCCAATGATTGAGCCGCTGTACCTGTTTGATGTCGCCGAGTATGTAGATATCGTCAAAATCTTTGATGTCGGTTCTGAAAATTCCCGAAATCTTATAGCGTCTGTAAACCGGTTTACCCGAATCGCCGATAAAATAAACCACAAAACTGCTGTCCACATCAAAATGCATTTCGTTTGCAATCTTTTGGGGAACAGCAACTTCGGTCGAAAGACTGTCTTTGCTGATTTTTGGGAAATTTCCTTTCAGCATATAAGGTTTGAACCGCAGAGTGTCAAAATCGGTTCCCACGCCTTTGAGCACCACACCGCTGAAATTATCGGCTGTTCTGATGATTCCGCTTTTGGTTGCAATCGCCTGTACATGCGTGATTTCGGGAACTTCTTTGAATTCCGGATAGAAATCCTGATGAATTGAAAGCGAATCCGAATTGAACGACTGATTGCTGTTGTACGGCCGGATGGTGATGTGTCCGTTGAAATCCGCAAGTTTCTGTTTGATTCCTTTTCTAGCACCGATTCCGGTCGAAACCGTAATTAACGCAACCAGAATCCCAATGGCAACAGCGATCTGACCGATCCGAATGATGGTGGTGGAAAGATTGTTTTTATTTGTCTTTCCAAATCCAATTTTTTTTGCAAACCACCAGCTGAAATTCAAAACTTCCGAATTGTTAAATAATCGTTTCAAAAGTACATAAAATTCTCAGTACAGGGCAAAAACTGAAAATGTAAATTTCCTCCGATGATTCGCCCGAATACTACTGTTTATAAAATTGAGGAAAATTGGACTCCCTTGAGGGTTTGGGGAAAATCCAATTTTCCGAAAATCAGTTTGAACTTAATTTTGTTTTTTATTGAAAATATGCTCTCACCCGTCTTCAGACGGAGTGAGGGTGTCAACCGATCTTCGGATCCGCAGTTTTATTCTTCTGAATGATTTGCAGCCTGTCTGAAGACAGGCATTCACGCTTCCATCGTCTGA
Source organism: Flavobacteriia bacterium (assembly GCA_019455045.1). Classification (GTDB taxonomy): domain Bacteria; phylum Bacteroidota; class Bacteroidia; order Flavobacteriales; family Weeksellaceae; genus Moheibacter. Next base: position 19,649 of record JACFND010000016.1, on the reverse strand, counting down.
AGACGAGGAAGAGCAGGAGTTCAACCATAGTTAGTTGCTAATGCTCGAAGATTAATTATAATTTAAATTTTGTGCAAGAATCAATTAAACTGACCTCGGAGAGGTCAAATATTTGTAGAAACAACACCAACGTGAAAACACGACTCCGGAGGAGTCGAACCATCAATAACAATCCGTCTGAAAATCCGAAGACGCCGAAAAAAAATTTAACCAATTTGTTTAATTTTTTATAAAAAACAGTCAAAAAATCATTTCAAACCGAAAGAAAATAGTTTAAATTTGAAATTCTTTGTTCAATTTTAAAATCAAAATTCAATGAATTACAGAAAAGAAAGCGACCTGATCGGCGAACTTTCGGTGCCGGAAGCAGCCTATTACGGCGTACAGACACAAAGAGCAATCAACAATTTCAAAATATCAAATCAATTACTGTCAGCCTATCCCGATTTTGTCAAAGCATTGGGCTATGTCAAAAAAGCTGCGGCAAAGACAAATTTTGAACTCGGAATTTTTTCGGAAGAAATCTGGAAGGCAATCGACCGGGCATGTGATGAAGTGATCGACGGAAAATTTGACGATCAGTTTCCGGTCGATATGATTCAGGGCGGTGCCGGAACTTCAATCAATATGAATGCAAACGAAGTGATTGCAAACCGTGCTTTGGAGCTGATGGGTTATGAACGCGGCGATTACAAACACTGTTCGCCAAACGATCATGTCAATTATGCACAATCGACCAATGATGCCTATCCGACCGCTGTGAAAATTGCGATTTTTCTGATGAATCAAAAATTGGAGAAAAAAATCAGCAATGCCGCAAATGCATTCAGGGCAAAGGGAATAGAATTTTCGGATGTGATCAAAATGGGGCGTACACAGCTTCAGGATGCAGTTCCGATGACTCTGGGTCAGGAATTTGAAGCTTATGCGGTATCGATCGAAAAAGATATCAAAGAACTGTATTGGAATGCGGAACAGCTGCTGTCGGTCAATATGGGCGGAACAGCCATCGGAACCGGACTGAATGCGCCTTTGGGTTACAAAGAAAAATGTACCGATCATCTGGCTGAAATTACAGGTCTTGCGATTACGCTTGCAGAAGATCTGGTGGAATCTTCACCCGACACCGGTGGCTATGTCAGCTATTCTTCGGCCTTGAAAAGGACCGCGCTGAAACTTTCAAAAATCTGCAATGATCTCAGACTGCTGTCATCGGGTCCCAAGGCGGGACTGAATGAAATCAATCTGCCGCCGATGCAGCCGGGATCTTCGATTATGCCCGGAAAAGTAAATCCGGTTATTCCCGAAGTGGTCAATCAGGTTTGTTTCAGGATCATCGGCAACGATCTGACGGTTTCATTTGCAGCCGAAGCGGGTCAGCTCGAACTGAATGTGATGGAACCTGTTTTGAGTTTTTCGATTATGGAAAGCATACAACTGCTTGGCAATGCGCTGGATACACTGGTTGAAAGATGCATCAGCGGAATCACAGCCAACAAAGAGGTTTGCGAAAATATGGTCAAAGGCAGCATCGGAATTGTGACCGCGCTGAATCCGTATATCGGTTATAAAAATTCGAGCAAGATTGCAAAAGAAGCTCTGAAAACCGGAAAAAGAGTTTATGATCTGGTTTTGGAACATCAGCTGCTGAGCAAGGAAAGACTGGATGAAATTCTCGATCCCGAAAATATGCTGTCGCCGCATAAAAAGATGTAGTTTTACTGCAAATAGTAGAGAATGATTTTTAATGCAATCAAATATTTATTGGTTTTTCTTTTTGTTTCAAATTCTTTGACTGCTCAAAATGACTGCGCTTCAGAGTTAAAGAATGCAAAAAGTGTTTATGATACTTTTAACTTTAAATCAAACAATTACAGAACCGTAGAGAAAAAGGGTGACCGTTTTTTTGAAGTCAATTATTTGGATAAATTTAAAAAGGACAATGTAATCCTTGGTGTTGAGAATTTTGAAATTTCAAATAAGATCATTTTCAAAGACAGAAAAGCCGGAATTAAGAACAATATTGGAATTGTTACCAATCAAACCGGAATATTATTTTTGAAGATTGAAACAAAAAGATTATTGAAACCAAACTGTTCGGGAAATGATACGATGAGTTTGATTTCATTTAACAAAGTATCCTGGGAAAAAGTTCATACAGTGGATTATCTGAATGATAACGGATTGAATATAAAAAAGATATTCTCACCCGAACACGGCTTTCGTGGCGATGCGGATGCGGGTGCTACGGTTGCATCGGGCAAAGATTCAAAAACCGGTCTGCCGGTGATTTCACTTTACGGGAAAAACAAAAAACCGACAGCCGAACAGCTCAAAGATCTGGATATCATCATCTTCGATCTTCAGGATGTGGGCGCCAGATTCTATACTTATATTTCAACCCTTCATTATGTGATGGAAGCTGCCGCCGAAAACGGAAAGAAGCTGATCGTTTTTGACCGGCCGAATCCGAATGCGCATTATGTGGACGGCCCGGTTTTGAATCCGAAATTCAAATCATTTGTCGGTATGCATCCGGTTCCGGTGGTTTACGGAATGACGATAGGCGAATATGCGCAAATGATCAATGGTGAAGGCTGGCTGGCAAACGGTGTTAAATGCGATCTGACTGTGATTCCGCTCAAGAATTATACACACAATACACGATATTCACTGCCTGTCAAACCGTCGCCCAATCTGCCTAATGACAAATCGGTCAATCTGTATCCGAGCACCTGTTTTTTTGAAGCTTTCAACGGCAGCGAGGGCAGAGGCACCGACAAACCTTTTCAGATTTACGGTTCGCCTTATCTGAAAAACATAGATTTTCAGTTTGTACCCGAACCGAATGCGGGTTCAAAAAGCCCAAGATTTCAGGGAAAAGTCTGTTATGGCGAAGATTTGAGCAATACGCCATATTTATCCGAAATCAATTTGTCATGGCTGATCAAAGCGCATAAAAATTATGTTGGAAAAGAACCTTTTTGGATCAAAAATTCGGGTGAATTCTGGATCGACAAACTCGCAGGAACCGATCAGCTCAGACAGCAGATTGATTCGGGTATGACCGAAAAGCAGATCAAAGAAAGCTGGCAAAAAGATTTGGAAGCATTCAAAAAAGTCAGATCGAAATATCTGATCTACGACTGATTGCGCACTTCATTCTAAATTAGAGATAAAACCGATATTCATTTGGTTTTCAATTTACTTTGGCTTTGGGATTTTGTAAATTTGATGTCATTAAAAATCAAAATCATGAGCAGTAAAAAACAATTGCTGGCCCAGTTTGATCTTTTGAATCACTGGTTCAACAATTCGCTCGAAGGTCTTTCTGACAGCGAAACCAATCAAAGAATCGATCAGCAGATGAATCATATCAAATACCTGGCAGGACACCTGGTCAACGCACAATACGGAATTGCGGATTTGTCGGGTGCAAAAATTCAACACAAATGGGATGATATCTTTGCCGGACTGAGCAAAACCAAAGCTTTGGACAATTTTAATTATCCGTCAATCGAAGAAATCAAAAAAGAATGGAACGATATGTATCCGATTGTCAGGGAAAGACTGAAAACCCTTCCGGACGAAGAACTCGACCGTGAAATTCCCGGTTCATCACTCAAAGGCAGCGGAATTTTCGACGGAACGGTCGGCGATTTGTGGGCATTTCTCAACGAACACCAAATGTATCATATCGGTCAGATCGGGATACTGAGAAGGGCACTCGGCAAAGCACCGATGAAACTATTTTAAGCTGAAATAAATTCTTTGTAATTTAGTCTCTGATAAAATCAAATTTGTTTGAATCTTTTTCTGATTATAGAATCCCTGTATGCATTGATCGTTATTGCGGTCGTCATCAGGATTGTTTATGACACAGATGACTCAGTCAAAGCAGCTGCCTATATACTTTTGACGGTTATGATTCCGGTGATTGGTATGCTTGTTTATTTTTCGGTCGGACTGAATTACAGAAAGCGGTCGATTTATTCAAAGAAACTGCTGGTTGACAAGAATCAGAGCGACGAAATCAGAGAATTTATTGTTCATTACAGACAGAGGTCTTCAGCCGAAATTGAAAATCTGTTTCCGAATTTTTATGAGCTCAATTTGCTGTTTCCAAACTCACCGCTTGCCTTTGCAAGCAGCAAAAACAGGGCAGAACTCCTGATCAACGGCGAAAAGAAATTTCCCGAACTGCTCAAAGCGCTTGAAGCTGCAAAACATCATATCCATATTGAATATTACATTTATGAAGATGACCGGATTGGAAATGAAATTGCGGATCTGCTGATCAAAAAAGCAAACGAAGGCGTGGAGGTCAGATTTATTTATGATGATTTTGGCAGCCGGTCGATTCGAAAAACCATAGTGCCAAGACTGATTGAAAACGGCGTAAAAGCTTACCCTTTCTATAAAATTGCATTCATCAATTTTGCAAACCGGATCAATTACAGAAATCACAGAAAGATTGTGATCGTAGATGCCAAATGCTGTTTTATCGGCGGTATCAATATTTCGGATCGATATGACAATTCACGAAAAAACAAACTTTATTGGCGGGATACCCATCTGAAAGTCACCGGTGAAGCAGCATGGAGTCTTCAAAACATATTTTTTGCGGACTGGAATTTCTGTTCGGGTGAAAATTTAAAACCGACAGAAGATTATTTTAGAATTCATCACAAATCTGAAAATCCTGATGAAATGAGCCGGGTTCAGATTGTTTCGAGCGGACCCGATTCAAAAAGACCCGAGATTCTTTACAGTTATCTTCAATTGATCGGCAATGCAAAAAAGAATGTCTGGATTACGACTCCGTACATTATCCCAAATGAAGAACTGCTGACCGCGATTGAAATGGCGATTCGCAAAGGTGTGGATGTTAGGATACTGGTTCCGGGTATTTCGGATTCAGCGATTGTAAATGCGGTTTCAAAATCCCATTATGTGGAACTGCTCGATGCCGGCGCAAAAATTTATCTGTACGAAAAGGGATTTGTTCATGCCAAAACCATTGTCTGCGATGAAGAGGTGTCGTTTGTCGGTACTGCAAATCTGGATCACAGAAGTTTTGATTTGAATTTTGAGGTCAATGCGATCATTTATGACCGGAGAATTGCGGAAGAACTTCAAAAATCATTTTTGAATGATCTTGAAAATTCATCTCAAATCGATATTGAAGAATGGAAAAGCAGATCGGGTTTCAAACAGTTTTTGGAAAAATTGCTGAAACTGATTGCGCCTTTGATGTAGATTATTCAACCTTTTGCCAGACTTCATTCAGCGGTTCGCCTTTACTGCTCAGTCCGGTGTGGTTCCATTTTCCGTTTTCAATTTTGTCTTCAAAATTCAGCGAAGCACCCACACGGCTGTTGTCTTTTGAAAAGAATTCAATGTTTTCAGTATATTTTCCGTCCTTAAAAGTATAGGTTCCGCCGCCGGTTCCGTAGAATTCCTTTTTGCCCGGATCGATTGCAAACCACTGAAAATAAGTTCCGGTCAGCAGTTTGAGCGTTTTCCGTGTTCCGGTATGTTTGATTTCGGTAAAATTTCCGTCTTTGTCATTTCTTCCGCTGATCTGCCAGACACCGGCAAGCGGTGCCGAACCGTCGTCCGCACGGGTGAATTTCAAATAATCGACTGTCAGCACATCATCATTCAGTTCATATTCCAGATCAAAAGTTCCCAACTGGTTCAAAGCCGTATCGAATTCAAGATTGATTCTGATTTGATCGTCTTTGATTTCAAAAGTTCCGCCAACAGATTCAACAAATTCGGTTGGTGTAAAGACGGTTCTTGTAAAATAATTGTCCTGTACCAGTATCAGTATCGATGACCGATCGTTTTTGTTGACCCAGGCGCCGTTCAGATTTTGTGCGCTGATCAGCAGAGAGATACAGTATGCGAAAATAGATAAAATTGTTTTCATTTTTTCAGCAGTTTGATTATTGGGTTAAATTACAAAAAAATAAATTGGGTCAGCCGGATTTAACGGTATCCGTTTCAAATCATTTTTTATAACTTCGCAAATCAGAAAATGAAAATGAAGAATATCTGTGTGTTTTGTGCTTCGGGAATCGGAAAAAATCCGGTGTACGGCGATGCTGCTTTTGAACTCGGGTCGAAACTTGCAGGAATGGAAATCGGTGTGGTTTACGGCGGAGCCAAAGTAGGGGTGATGGGAAAACTGGCCGAAGGCGCACTGTCAAAAAACGGAAAGATCATCGGCATCATACCCGATTTTTTAAAGAAAAAAGAAATTGCGCATCAGGGTCTGACCGAACTGATCACGGTGAGCAGCATGCATGAAAGAAAAGCGCTGATGCAGGAAAATTCGGATGGTTTCATCGCGCTGCCCGGCGGTTTCGGAACCATGGAGGAATTGTTCGAAATACTGACCTGGGGACAGCTCGGACTGCACAGAAAACCGATCGGAATCCTCAATGTGAACGGATATTATGATTCGCTGATCGACCTGACCGACCGGATGATTGAGGAAGAACTGCTCAGAAAAGATTTTAAAAAAATGCTGCTGGTCAGCGATTCGATTGATGAACTGATCCAAAGGATGAAATCCTATATACTGCCTTTTGTGCCGGTTTTGGATGCAAATAAAATTATGTGATGATGAAGAAGATAAAATTTGCAATTTTAATGCTGACTTTTTCGGTCGGACTGAATGCTCAGGATGTATTGATTCCCTATAAAAAAGCAGATAAATTCGGACTGATCGACCAGAATGCCCAAATCAAAATTGAACCTAAATATGATCAGCTGAACTGGCTGACCGGAAAATATTTTATTTCGACGGTCAATGAAGGAAATACGGTTTTGCACGGTCTGATTCATAAAGACAAAGAAATCATCAAACCGCAGTCCAGTCTGATTTACAGAGTATTGCCCGACATGATGATTCTCGGTGTATTGAAAGACGGCGCCGAACCCAACAGTCCGCTTCGATATTTGCTTTATGATTCGAACGGAAAAAAAGTTGAATCTGCAGAATTCAAAAAGCTCGAACTGATGGGTACAGCCGGAAAAAGCAGTCAGAATCAGAACAGACCGAAATATGCGCTGCTGTTTTCCGAGGATTTTCAGGATCGGCCGGGCATTTTTGTCTTTGACGGAGATACCGGGAAAATCAAAGAATGGTATTTCAGGGAAGTAACCGATTTCAAACTTTTGAGAAAAAACAAGGTTGGCGATACTTTTTATTTCAGTTATGTCGATTCAAAGAAGAAGGAGCAGAAGAAAATACTGAAAATTACAAAAGAAAATTTCAGTTTTGAAGATTTCGGCGGTGAGGTACCCGAACCCGAGATCATCGGAACAGACAAGATTACCGAGATCAAAAGCAAAGAAACCGTAAAAAGCGGAAAACACGAAAAGAGATCGCTTTACAAGGGTGAAGATGGTAAAATTCTTTACAGAAAAGATTCTGCTGAATTTCGTCAGTTGGAACTTCCAAAAGACATTGAACCGATTTTTAAATATACAAAAATCAAAAATCAGGCTGGCGATCTGATTTACAAGTCAAACGGAAAATTCGGCTGGATCAGAGACGGTGTTCCTACCGAAACGGATTATGATTCGATCACTTATTTTGGAAACGATTACTATCTGGTTTGTCTGAAAAAAGATAATCAATTCAAATGCGGTACCCTGTCACACGATCTTCAGCCGGTACTGCCGATTGAGTATGATTCGATCCTTGGTGTGATGAACCGTTTTGAGTTTGAACCCAAAAAGGGAAGCAGCGATTTTGAATTGAAGATGAAACCCGGAAGCGGCAATATGAAACCCGATGAGATTTCGTATGTGCAGCCGGTTTTCAGAAACATAGTCGGTTACAAAGACGGAAAAGCTTTTCTGATGTCGCCAGCCGGCAAACAAATGTTTTCTTCGGGATTTGATGAGGTGGGACGAAACGGTGTGAATCTGCCGGGTGAAATTGAAACTGATTTCATTGTATTGAAAAAAGACGGTCTTTACGGACTGATACTGACTGTGTATGATGCCGAATCGGGTTCGAATGTCCAGCAGACGATAGAGCCTGTTTTTACTGACTATCCGGCATTTTATATAAAAAATTATTACGAACAGCCCGGATACATTCTTTTTGGACTGTATGACGAAAAAGGTCATTTTTCTGCGTATGCTTCAGACTTCGGCGTGGTTTATGCGGATTGATTTTTCAGTCAAAAAGAATTAAATTGCAAACAAATTAAACGAGAAATGAAAATTGGAATTGTTTGTTATCCGACTTATGGCGGAAGCGGTATTGTAGCCACAGAACTGGGAATGGATCTCGCCGAGCGCGGTCATCAGGTTCATTTTATCAGCACCAGTCTTCCGGCGCGTCTGAATGTAACGCTGACAAACATCTATTTTCACAAGGTCAATGTTGAAAGCTATCCGCTGTTTGAATTTCAGCCCTATTCGCTTGCGCTGAGCACCATCATCGTCAATGTGGTTGAAACTTACGGTCTGGACCTGATTCATGTGCATTATGCGATTCCGCATGCCTATGCAGCTTATTTTGCAAAACAGATACTGAAAGAAAAAGGAATCGATCTTCCTGTGATTACAACGCTTCACGGTACTGATATAACGCTGGTGGGCAGTCATCCCGCTTACAAACCTGCGGTTGAATTTTCGATCAACAAATCGGATCGGGTTACTTCGGTTTCTGAAGATCTGAAAAAAGAAACCTTTGAATTTTTCAATATTACAAATGAAATAGAAGTCATTCCGAATTTTATTGATAACTCACAGTTTCCAACCAAAAGCGAATGTGACTGCGTGGATGACTGTTTTGACCGGACAGAAAAAATCGTGATTCATGTTTCAAACCTGAGAAAAGTAAAAAGGGTGGAGGATGTGATCAGCGTTTTTTATGAAATCCAAAAAGAAGTGGATGCACGTCTGATCATTGTTGGTGAAGGCCCGGAATGGGAAAGAGTAAGCGAGCAGATCAATATGCTCGGGATCAATGATAAGGTGAAAAATCTGGGTAAGGTCAATGATCTGTACCGTATCCTCTGTTCAGCCGATCTGTTTCTTCTTCCGTCCGAAAAAGAAAGTTTTGGTCTGGCGGCGCTTGAGGCGATGGCAGCAAGGGTTCCGGTGGTTTCATCCAATGCGGGCGGTATTCCTGAAGTGAATATTGAAGGTGAAACCGGTTTTCTTCTTCCGATTGGAGATGTCAAAGGAATGGCAGAAAAATCGATACTGCTGCTGAAAGATGAAAACATGCTCAAAGAATTCAAACACAATGCAAAAGAGAGAGCACTTCTGTTTGACAAGAAAAAAATACTTCCGCTATACGAACAGCTCTATTATTCCGTTTTGGAAAAAGTGAAGTAACTCACCGAATTATTAAAACTCAGTTAATTACCTAAAAAACCACTACAAATGAAAAGATTTTTCTCATTATTAACCTTAATCATTGGAATGCAAATGATAAGTGCACAGGAAACCCCGTTGTTGGACAGGGAATTGTTTTTTGGAAATCCTGAAATATCTGCCGGGCAGCTGAGCCCCGACGGAAAATGGATTTCTTTTATGAAAGAATATGACGGAATCATGAACATCTGGGTCAAGTCATTTGACGAAGCCTTTGAAAAAGCTCGACCGCTGACCGACAGCAAAATCCCGCTGTACGGCTATTTTTGGTCAGAAGACGGCAAATACATACTGTATGTAAAGGACAATGACGGAGACGAAAATACCAATGTCTTTGCGGTTGATCCGAATGCGAAAGCATCAAATGGAGTTCCTGAATCAAGGAATCTGACGCCCCTAAAAGATGTGGCAGCACAGATTTTTATGGTGAGCCAAAAAGACCCGGATCTGCTGATGATCGGATTGAACGACCGTGACAAAGCCTGGCATGATCTGTATTCGCTTAAAATTTCTACGGGTGAACTGAAGATGATTTATAAAAACACAGACCGAATCACCGGTTATGATTTTGATTGGGATGAAAAAATGAGAATCCTTTATACAACGGACGATAAAGGAACCACCAAAATTCTGTACAAAGAAGGTGATAAACTGACCGAGATTTATGAAACTTCGGTAACCGAGCAGGCATACATTTCGAGCTGGAACAACGAAAACACCAAGGTTTATCTGGTCAGCAACAAAGAAGATTCAGATTTGAGTTCGCTCTATGAATTGGATCCGAAGACCAAAAAAATCACCAAAATCGAAAGCGACCCAAAAGGAAGGGTGGATTTGGATGCGGTGAGAATCGACAGAAATACACACAAAATCATATCGACTTCCTATACTGCTGATAAAACCGAATATTACTGGAAAGACAAAACCTGGGAAGCTAACTACAATTTCCTGAAAGGAAAATTTCCGGGAAGAGAAGTGAATTTTTCAAGTTCCACAAAAGATTACTCAAAATTCCTGATCACCGTTTGGGGTGACAAATACGCTTCCGAAACTTATTTTTTTGATGCCAAAACCAAAGAACTGATTTTTCAGTACACGCCTCGACCCGAGCTGAAAAAGGTGGAAAAATATCTGGCTGAAATGAAGCCGATTCGTTACAAAAGCAGCGACGGTCTGGAAATTCCGGGTTATCTGACTCTTCCTGTGGCAGGCAGCGGTAAAAATCTGCCGATGGTGGTCCTTGTACACGGCGGTCCGAAAGGTCCGAGAGATTATTGGGGATACAGTTCGTATGTACAGTTTTTGGCCAATCGCGGTTATGCGGTATTGCAGCCAAATTTCCGTGCAAGCGGCGGATACGGAAAAGATTTTCAGAACGCAGGAGATCTTCAATGGGGAAAACTGATGCAGGATGACATCACCTGGGGTGTCAAATATATGATCGACCGGGGAATTGCAGATAAAAACAGAGTGGCCATTATGGGTGGAAGCTATGGCGGGTATGCAACTCTGGCCGGTTTGGCTTTTACACCCGATTTGTATGCTGCCGGAGTTGACATCGTCGGCCCGAGCAATATTTTTACTTTGCTCAATTCTGTTCCTGCCTATTGGGAAGCTGCAAAAGCATTTCTGTACGGAATGGTTGGCGATCCCAACACCGAAGAAGGAAAAAAGCTGATACACGATGCCAGCCCGCTTTTCAGTGTGGATAAAATTGTAAAACCGCTGTTGATTATTCAGGGAGCCAATGACCCGAGAGTGAATCAGGCAGAATCGGACCAGATCGTAATCGCTTTGCGTGACAAAGGCAAAAAAGTAACTTATCTGCTGGCTGATGATGAAGGTCACGGCTATGCAAAACCGGTAAACAATATGGCGATGTGTGCAGAAATCGAGAAATTTCTGTCTGAAGTAATCGGTGGACGTTATCAGAAAGATATGCCCGATGATGTGGCAAAAAGATTGAAGGAATTAACGGTTGATATCAATACAGTTACTTATACTCCTGCCGAAAAAGTGGAAACTGCATCAGTCTTGCCAAAAATCAGCAATGATTTGAAGGCGGGAACAACAAATTACGGAATTGTTCTGGAAGTTCAGGGGCAAACTCTTCCGATGGAAATGACCCGCACCATATCAAAATCAGGCGCCAACTGGATTGTCAAAGACGAGGCTTCGGGTGCGATGGGAAATTCGGCAGATGAAATTGAATTCACTGCATCTTTTGAACCGGTCAAACGAAACATTGAACAGATGGGCATGCAGATTCCGATTGTTTTTGAAAAAGAAAAAGTTTCAATGTCCGCGATGGGTCAGACCATAGACATCCCGATGGACGGTGCATATCTGAGCGACGGAGCCGGTTATGATCTGTTGATTGCAGGACTTCCGCTGAGAGACGGCTATACGCTTTCTTATCTCGTTCCGGATGCGATGACTGCAAAATCAAAACAGGTCAATCTGAAGGTGAACGGAACCGAAAAAGTAAATGATGCGGACTGTTTCAAAGTTGAAATTGTTTCGGTTGACAATCCTTCGGACAAAACAACAATGTGGATCAATCCAAAAACAAAATCGGCTGAAAAAATGGTACAGATAATTCCGGCAGCCGGAAATGCAATCATGACAATTACAAAGAAATAGACAGTTTTTGACGGTCAAAACAAACCCTGATTATTTCAAAAAATGATCAGGGTTTTTTATTTTGAATAATTCTAAACTATTGTCAGTGCGGATTTGATTGTCATTTTTCATTGTTAAAGACTGTTAACTTCTCTAAATTTGTTTCCATCAAAAATTAATAATCCGTCTTATGGCTAAAGAATCTTTACTCGGCTCATCTATTGGTCGAAAATTTGCAATGGCGCTTTCGGGCATGTTTCTGATGTCGTTTTTGATCATCCATTTGGCATGCAACCTTACTTCGCTTTTTCCGGATGACGGTTCCACTTACAATGCCGTATCAGAATTTATGGGTTACAATTGGATCATTCAGTATATCCTGCAGCCCGTGCTTACTTTCGGTATCATCTATCACTTTGTGATGGCGTTGGTTCTGACTGCCAGAAACAAAAAGGCACGTCCGGTCAAATATGCAATGAACAGTCCTGCCGCAAACTCAAGTTGGATGTCTCGCAATATGCTGGTGACAGGAGGTGTGATCCTCGCATTCTTTTTGTTGCACTTTATCGATTTCTGGTTTCCTGAAATGAATCTGAAATATATTGAATTTGCACCCAACGATCCGGAGAGATTTTTCCCCGAACTGCAGCATAAATTTTCAAACCCGATCCGTGTGACCGCTTACGTCATCGCTTTTGTACTGCTGATGCTTCACCTGCTTCACGGCGCACAGTCATCTTTTCAATCGGTTGGTTTCAACAACAAAAAATATACGCCGACTGTCAAGACTGCATCCAAGTGGTTTGCAATCCTTGTTCCGGTTGGTTTTATATTAATCGCAGTTTATCATTATTTTAATAGCTTGATGTGATATGAATACATTTGAATCAAAAGAGCCGAAAGGCGTAGATATAAAGGATATGTGGAGTGTCCACAAATCCAATTTGAGACTGGTTTCTCCCAACAACCGCGACAAGATTGAAATCATCGTTGTCGGAACAGGTCTTGCCGGCGGATCGGCTGCAGCAACACTGGCAGAACTCGGCTACAAAGTCAAAGCATTCTGTTTTCAGGATTCACCCAGAAGAGCTCACTCGATTGCGGCTCAGGGCGGGATCAACGCAGCAAAAAACTATAAAGGTGACAACGACTCGATTTATCGTCTGTTTTATGATACCGTAAAGGGCGGTGATTATCGTTCAAGAGAATCCAATTCATACCGTCTTGCCGAAGAATCTGCAAACATTATCGACCAGTGCGTGGCACAGGGTGTTCCGTTTGCACGCGAATACGGCGGCTATTTGGACAACCGTTCTTTTGGCGGGGTTCAGGTGAGCCGTACTTTTTATGCAAAAGGACAGACCGGACAGCAGCTGCTGCTCGGTGCTTATTCCGCAATGAACCGACAGATCGGTTTGGGACATATACAGATGTACAATCGTCATGAAATGCTCGACCTGGTTTTGGTTGACGGAAAGGCGAGAGGAATCATTGCAAGAAATCTGGTAACCGGTGAGATTGAAAGACATTCTGCGCATGCGGTGGTGATCGCATCCGGCGGATACGGAAATGTGTATTTCCTTTCGACCAATGCAATGGGTTCAAATGTAACTGCAGCATGGAAAATCCACAAAAAAGGAGCTTATTTTGCAAATCCGTGTTATGTACAGATCCACCCGACCTGTATTCCGGTTCACGGCACCAATCAGTCAAAACTGACACTGATGTCAGAATCTTTGAGAAACTCGGGCAGAATCTGGGTTCCGAAAAAGAAGGAGGATGCAGTAGCCATCCGTGAAGGAAAGTTAAAAGCAAAAGATATAGCCGAAGAGGACAGAGATTATTATTTGGAAAGAAGATATCCCGCATTTGGTAACCTGGTGCCGCGTGACGTGGCTTCGAGAGGTGCTAAAGAGAGATGCGATGCCGGATTCGGAATTGAAAACAACGATACCAAAGAAGGTGTTTTCCTCGATTTCTCAACCGAAATCAAAAAGAGAGGACGAGAAACAGCATTTGCTCAGGGAAATCACAATCCGACCGATGCCGAAATCGACAAACTCGGAAAAGAATGGATAGCCGAGAAATACGGAAACCTCTTTCAGATGTATCAGAAAATTACAGACGAAAATCCGTACGAAACACCGATGAAGATCTATCCGGCGGTTCACTATACCATGGGCGGTGTCTGGGTGGATTACAATCTGATGAGTACCATCAAAGGCTGTTATGTGCTGGGTGAAGCAAACTTCTCTGATCATGGCGCCAACCGACTCGGTGCTTCTGCGCTGATGCAGGGATTGTGTGACGGATACTTCGTGCTGCCTTATACGATTGCAGATTATCTTGCAGATGACATCAGAACCGGAAAAATCCCAACCGACACATCCGAGTTCGATGAAGCCGAAAAAGATGTGAAAGAGAGAATCAATTTCTTCCTAAACAATAAAGGTACACGTTCGGTTGACAGTTTCCATAAAGCTTTGGGACACATTATGTGGAATAAAGTCGGAATGGCAAGAAATGAACAGGGGCTTAAAGAAGCGATAAAGGAAATTGAAGTGCTGAGAAAAGAATTTTGGGAAGATGTATTTGTTCCGGGAGATGCAGATGAGCTCAATCCGGAGCTTGAAAAAGCAGGTCGGGTTGCCGATTTCATGGAGCTCGGTCAGCTGATTGCGATGGATGCCCTGAACCGCAACGAATCCTGCGGCGGACACCTGAGAACCGAATATGAAACAGAAGATGGGGAAGCGATGAGGAATGATGCGGATTATGCTTATGTTGCAGCTTGGGAGTACAAGGGAGAAGACATCAACAAGGAGCAATTGCATAAAGAAGAATTGAAATTTAATTTTATTGAATTGAAACAGAGAAGTTATAAGTAATTATTAGTAACGAGTAATTAGTAATTAGTAACGAGTAATTAGCGAGGAGTAATTAGTAATTAGAAGACAGAAAATTATGACAGAAATTAAATCATATAAAGATTTGCTGATTTGGCAAAAAGGCTTTCAAGTTGTAATTGCTGTTTTTAAACTGGTTAAATCCTTTCCGCAAGAAGAATTGTATGCTTTGACTAATCAAATCAAAAGAGCCTCGGTTTCAATTCCTTCAAATATTGTTGAAGGTTACGGTAGAAACAGGGAAAAATCATTTAATCATTTTATAGACATCGCAAGAGGGTCGCTTTATGAACTTGAAACCCAATTATTACTTTCAAAAGAATTAGAATTTGTAACTGATAACGGATTATTTAACGAAATACTTAATTTAATAGAAGAAGAATCTAAAATGATAAATTCTTTTTCAAGAAAATTAAAAACAGCTAATCACTAATTACTAATGACTAATCACTAACAAAAAAGATTATGGCATCAAAAAATATAAATATCACACTGAAAGTCTGGAGACAGAAAAACGCAAAAGCCAAAGGAAGTATGGAAACATACAAACTGGACAATGTCTCTACAGACAGTTCGTTTCTGGAAATGATGGACCAGTTGAATGAAAAACTGATCGAAGAAGAAAAAGATCCGGTTGCATTTGATCACGACTGCCGAGAAGGAATCTGCGGCATGTGCTCGATGTACATCAACGGTCGTCCGCACGGGCCGGACAAACTGATTACCACCTGTCAGCTGCACATGAGGAGCTTTAACGACAATGATACCATCTATGTGGAACCGTGGCGTTCGGTAGCTTTTCCGGTGATCAAAGACCTGGTGGTAGATCGTTCTGCATTTGACAGGATTCAGCAGGCAGGCGGATTCATTTCGGTCGGAACTTCAGGAAATACGGTGGATGCAAATGCTATTCCGGTTCCAAAAGACGATGCGGATGCTGCTTTTGACAATGCGACCTGTATCGGCTGCGGTGCCTGTGTGGCTGCCTGCAAAAACGGTTCGGCCATGCTGTTTGTCAGCGCCAAAATCTCTCAGTTTGCACTGCTGCCTCAGGGAAGGGTGGAAGCAAAGAGAAGAGCTCAGAACATGGTGGCTCAGATGGATGCCGAAGGTTTTGGAAACTGTACCAATACCGGAGCATGCGAAGCCGAATGTCCGAAAGGAATTACGCTCGAGAGCATTGCAAGAATGAACAGAGAATATCTGCATGCAAAGATCTCTCACGAAAAATAAATAAAACATACAACGCAATTCAAAGCCAGCCTAAGTGGTTGGCTTTGTTTTTTTACTAAATTTGAGATATGGATATCAATAAAATATTTGAAAACAACAATGAATGGGTAGCCGGAAAACTGTCGGTCGATCCGGATTATTTTAAAAATCTTGCAAAAGGACAGGACCCGAAGGTGCTGTTTATCGGCTGTTCGGACAGCCGTGTGACCGCCGAAGAACTGATGGGGCTTCATCCCGGCGAAGTTTTTGTTCATCGAAACATTTCAAACATGGTGATCAGTACCGATCTGAATATGAACTCGGTAGTCGATTTTGCGGTCAATCATCTGAATGTGGAGCATCTGGTGATCTGCGGACATTATTTTTGCGGCGGTGTAAAAGCGGCCATGCAGCCAAAAGATCTCGGCATACTGAATCCCTGGCTGAGAAATATCCGTGATGTGTACAGGATTCACAAAGATGAGCTGAATTCAATTTCTGACGAAAATCAAAGATACAACCGTCTGGTCGAGCTCAATGTTCAGGAGCAATGCATCAATCTGATCAAAATCGCATCGGTTCAAAAAGCTTACAAAGAAAGAAATATCCATGTTTACGGCTGGGTGTTTGACATTCATTCGGGCAGACTGATCGATCTGAAAATCGATATGGAGAAAGAACTCAAAGACATTATGGAAATTTATGATTTGGGTTAAATATCTGTTTGAATAAAAAAGCAAAACCCGAAAATTCTGATTAGAAAATCCGAGTTTTGCATTTGAGGTCGGTTGGGTAAATTATAGTTATTATGAAAAGTTTGTAACACAAATTTAAGCGGTCAATGCGTCAAAATACGTCGTTGTGAAATAATTTCTAAAAAAAAAATCATGAAACTGATATTTGAATCGGAAAGAATTGAAGATTATCTGGGTGAAATACAACCTTATATCCGTTTTGACACACCGCTTGTCAAAGAAAAAATAAAATTCATCGAATCAAAAACAGCAGATCCCAAAGAAAGAGCAAAGCTTGCATTTGAAATTGCAAGAGACGAAATTCATCATTCGTTTGACACCAAAGAACCCGAAGTGACCATTTCGGCCGAAGCTGTGCTGAAAAGCTGTAACGGAATATGTTTTGCGAAATCACATCTGCTCGCTACACTTTTGAGAGGAATGAGCATTCCCTGCGGTTTTTGTTACCAGCGTGTACTCAGAAAAACCAATAATCCGAATTCCGGCCATGCGCTCCACGGACTGAATGCGGTTTATCTGAAAGATTACGGCTGGTTCAGACTTGATCCGAGAGGAAATAAAGCGGGTGTGGATTCTCAGTTTTCAATCGAAACCGAAAAACTTGCTTATCCGATTCGGCCCGAATTTGGTGAAATCGATTATCCGAATGTTTTTACAAAACCGCTGGATTCGGTCATCCGGTCGATGGAATCTTCAAAAGACACTGCCGAACTGTTTTTTAAACGGCCTGAAGAAATTTAAAATCAAATAATAAATAATTGTATAATTTTTTAAAATTCATTTTTATGAGAAAAATTCGTTTGTCAGTAATGATTATGGGCGCTGCCTTCATGCTGAACAGCTGTCTGGGTTCTTATTCTGCTTTCAACAATTTGAGAAGCTGGAATCAGAATGTATCGAACAGTAAATTTGTCAACAACCTCCTTTTTTGGGGGATGTGGATCGTTCCGGTTTATCCGCTCTTTTTGGTGGGTGACTCCTTGATTTTTAATGTGATCGAATTCTGGTCGGGTTCAAATCCGGTTGCGATGAACGACGGAGAGGTGGAAACCCAAACCGTGATCGTAAAAGGAAACACCTACAAAATGACCGCTACCAAAAATCATTTTGATGTGGAAGCGATCGAAGGTGAAAACAAAGGAGATGTGGTGAAACTGTTCTATCTGCCCGAAGAAAATTCGTGGAATACCACTGATAAAGACGGCAAAGTCATCAAACTTTCGTCTATGGAAGACGGTTTCCTTTATGTCTATCTTCCTGACGGAGAGAAAGTTCAAATGAATATGAATACTTCTAAAGATGAAGGTATTGCAATTCTGAATTCAAAATTGAACAAACAAAATTCAAACTTTATGGCTTCTGCAAAATAAGAAGTTCATAACCCAAAAAAAAGACTGCATTTGGAAGGAATTTTTCAAATGCAGTTTTTTTTATATAATCGAAACCCCGTTCAAATCGGTGGTCAGCACTTCTGACATATAATCAAAAAGCGGACGAATGGTTTTGTAACCACTGTCAACTTTCTTTGCAAAATCAGACGAAAGTACTTCCTCATCTGTAAATGAATGTCTGAAAAGCCACTGTTTGTAATTGATCAGATCGATATTCGGATTTTCACGACTGTAGCCTACGGGCGCGGATTTCAATTGTTCGCCTTCCATTTTGTGCCAGATTTTTACAAAATTTTTGTCTGAAAGAATTTGTCTGATTTCAGTTGTATCCATATCCCATTCCTTTCTCACACGATCCACATCGTCTTTGACCGGATTCCAAAAACCGGCACCGATCATCGAATTTCCGCCCGGCTCGATATGCAGATAATAACCGCCGCGCAATTCGGGTTTTCGTCTGCCGAAATAAGCTGCAAAATGGTGTTTGAAAGGAGTTTTGTCTTTTGAAAAACGTATGTCTCTGTAGATTCTGTATGCTTTTGATTCGGAAATATCGTCGTGTTTCTTCATCAGTTTTTCAACTTCAAGATAGAAAGCCTTCATTTGGGTTTCAAGCGTTTTGAATTCGTCTTTGTGTGCATTGAACCATTCACGGTTGTTGTTTTTCTTTAATTTATCCAGAAAAACCAATGCTTCTTTTGGAACTGTTGTCATAGGCTAAAGTTAAAAAAGATATTTTGAATGAAACAGAATATTTGAATGCTTCCTGAAACACGTTTTTGCTTGAGTTTTAAATGAAATTTATTTGATTTCAAATTAAAAATTATTTTTAAAAGTAAAAAATACTTGCTATAATGTAAAATAAACTTTACATTTGGTTCAACAAAAAACTTTTACAATGAAAGAAAAGTTCTTATTTCCTCACAAATTCAGAAATATTAGCGGATTAATATTTCTTTTAAGTCTTTTGCTTCTGACTGTTTTTGTGATTAACAGCGATCTTTTTTCAAAGATCAATCCGGAGGTGCCGGTTTTTGCAATTGCAGGAAACGGTCAGCCGGTATATGGCGAATACAGTGAGACGATTATTTTACAAACTCATTGGTTTGAACTCATTTACAATGAAATCCTGGATGAAATTTTATTTATTCTGCTCATTATTTCAGGAATTGTCTATGCTTTTTCAAAAGAAAAGATTGAAGATGAAATGATCAGACAAATCAGATTGGAAAGTCTGGCGTGGGCAACATACTTTAATTATTTCATCCTTTTGGCCTGTTATCTTTTGTTTTACGGCTTACCGTTTTTGTATGTTTTGATGATTGCAATGTTTTCAAATCTGCTGTTTTTCA
>JACFND010000080.1 GCA_019455045.1 Flavobacteriia bacterium | reverse complement strand
AGCAATACAAGTGTAAGTATATTTTTAAATGGTAAAAAAGTAGCTGACACTATACGGTAGTGTTTCAAAGTTAGTGATACAATAAAACGAAGAGTGTAACCAATTGAATTTTAGTGAAAATTAAAATAAAAAAGAGAGATTTTGGAGCAGGGTAATCCTGCTCTAAGTATTTTTGAATGTTTTAAATCGTTTAAAATGGAAAAAAGCAAGCGTTCGTGTTTCAAAGTTAGTGATACCGGAATTTGCCCTCATTGTAAAGGAAAAGAATTGGTTAAAAATGGTTTTACAAAAAACAAAAAACAGCAATATTATTGTAAATCATGCACAAAAAGGTTCATTGATTATTACACTTACAAAGCCTATCAGCCCAATTTAAATCGTCAGATAGTGGTCCTGACCAAAGAAGGCTTGGGTATCAGGAGTACTGCAAGGGTTTTGCAGATTTCCGCGACTACTTTATTGAAAAGAATTTTATCCATAGCCGGGAGTATTCCCCGCCCGGTGATCAGCAAAGGGAAAGTTTACGAAGTAGATGAATTACGAACATTTATTGGCAGTAAAAAGCGTTTGGTTTGGGTGGCTTATGCTTTGGAAAGAAAAAGCAAAAAAGTAGTGAGTTTCTATGTAGGTGCCAGAACCAATAAGACGCTGAGAATCGTATTGAAGAGTTTGCAACTTTCAGAAGCAAAGCGAATTTACACAGACGGCTTACCCAATTATCTTTATATAATTGAGAGAAAGTTACATAAAGTAACCCGCTTTGGAACCAATCACATAGAACGCTTCAACCTGAATCTGAGAACCCACCTGAAACGGCTGAATGGTAGGACAATTTGTTTTTCGAGAAACCTCAGCATTATTTCAGCTGTTTTGAAGATTTACTTTTGGATGTAAAAGGATAAACATACCCATTTGTCAAAAAGTTTGAAAATGCAATAGTTGACTAAATTTTTCGAATGCAGAAACGAACAGCCGTTCTTCTCTGCAAAAACAAGCTGATTATCCTGATTGAATTATTTCAACAGTTTTTTACCCGTGCCGATCCGCAGCGCGGATCGAATATGTATAGCCAAAAGAGAACACAATAAAAAATGTTTTGGCGCTGTTTTTGGCGCGAAGCAAACCAAAAACTGTGACAAAAAAGTGAAAAGCCTTTTCAACAAAACCAACAGCTCTTTTGAATAAAGTTATAAATCGAATTTTAATGAATAAACCTTATTCGAAAAGGCCAAATGAAAGGATAAACATCCCCATTTGTCAAACAGTTTAAAAAAATAAATGATTAAACCTACCTCTTAAAAATCTTGCTTTTAGACTTTTTTAATACCGAACACCCCGGAGAATTTGTCCCAAATGTCCCCAAACCGCCAAAACGGCACAAATATCCGCCTGGGGCACAGATTTCGCATTCTGTACCAAAAGGACACAAATGTCATTTCCAATGACTTGCGCATTCAATTGTTTGTCAGTAATTTAGCCTGAAAATAAAAAAACCTGATGCTGAGATACTCCATAGATCATGTATGGATAGTGTATGGATAAAGCATGGATAGTGTATGAAATAATGTGGCCAAAAAACCGGATAAGAAAACTTATTTTCGGGGATGTACTTCTATATATCCAATAATTGAGAATACAGGTTTGGTTCAAACTTCAGAAGAGGCATTTATTTTATAAAAATGAATCATAACAGAAACGACTCGGACAATATCAAACAGTTTGAAAATATAATAATTGATTAAATTTATCGAATGTAGAGACGAACGGCCGTTCGTCTCTACATAAACAATGATAACCTGACTATCTTGATTAAATCCTTTCGATCACGTTTAGTCTCTGACCGATCCGCAGCGTGAGTCGTATATCTATAACCAAAGACCGGCAGCATGCTTTATGACCTGAACGAAATCATCACAAAGGGGAGGCGATGGTCATTCGAATTTTTGCAAAAAAGGAAATAAACTTATCTTGGTGTAAACGGACTGTACTCGATCAGTTCGGGTTTTCCAAAATCAAAGTCCATCAGTTCAAAATCTGAGACCTGAAGCGTATTTGTCTTGAACAGACTGTTGCCTTCGCCCGGAATCGTGTTGTACCACGAAAATGAAAGCTGAAAATTGCTGAACACCAGAAAGTCGTTGGTCAGCATCACGCCCAAGCCGATCCGGGTGTAAAACTTTCCGTTTGTAAGATGATTGTCTTCACCGCTGATCAGGCCAAATGAAGAGCTGAAAATCGGCGACAGACGAAACCCGAGAAACTGATAGGGAGAATAGGACTGAATCTGAATATCGGTCAGCCACTTTTTGGTCCCGATCACATTCACACTGTAAAAACCGTTGATTCCCAACGGATCGTTTTCATTCAGTGTCAGCCGGTCGCCCCTTGAATCTGCCCGATTGTTACCGATAATCAGATCAGAAGAAATAAAACCTCTGAAATTCCATCTGCCCCAGCTTTTCAAACGGGTGAAATAATCAAGATTCAATGAAAACACCGACTGTTCCGAACGGCCCGAATATATAAAACCGCCATACTGAAGATTGAACCCCATATATCCGAAATTCAGATATTCTCCCATCTTCAGACCGCCCGCCAGATAAAAACGGTTGCGATGATCTTTTCGCTGTACACCCGAAGTCAGACCAAAAGTCATCCCGACCGGAATGTCTTCAACGATATTGTAGTTTCTGATAAATTTATCCTGCACAAATGCTCTTTTTGAAATACCGAGCCCAAACAGCAGAAAATCCTGATCCGCATAAAACTTGTCGGGATCAAACATCTCGTCGGGTCGTTTTCTGTAGTCCACATTGAAATATCTGGCAGAAAAAATCAGATTGCTGAATCTCGCCTGCGGACTGTCTTCGTCAAAAAGCCGAAATGAATAGCCGCCCCAAAAATCCTTCAGTCTGTATTTGATCTGATAAGCACTCACATCCATTTCGTTCGGGATTGAATCCTGATAGGCTCTTTCGCCAAAATAGGCACCGCCCGCCCAACGTGTAAACGGAGAAAAGAAACGGCGGTGAAGAGAAACCGCTTTGGTGTATTCATTGTCCTCGTTTGAAGAATATCCGATTGTAAAACCGACGAAACTGCGCTGAATGTTTGGAATTGAATATCTGCTTTGGATCTGATTTTTTCCGGTTTCAAAATTCTGCCGGTAATAATTGTCAAAATCATGACCCCAGCCCATAAAATTTCTTTCCCTCAATCTGAAACCGACTTTTGAACCCGAAAATGTCATCGACGGAAACAAAGTCCAGGAATCCAAAGTGTTGATCACCAGATCCACACTGTCGCCAACTGTTATATAATCGATTCTGACCTTTCTCGAAAAGCGCTGACTTCTGATCAGACGTTCCGATTCCAGAATTTTGAGCGAATCAAAACGGTTCCCGGGTTTGAACAGCAGATAATTTTTGATTACAAAATTCTTAGTCGTCACATGTACTGCATTGCCCGCTTTTTCAATAAATTTATCGGGATGTCTTTCCGGATCTTCAATCGAATAACCAAACGGATCAAGCGTATTGATTTTTATTTCTCTGATGATTTTTCCTTCGGCTTCAGAAAACGGAACCGCTCTCAGCTGAATGTCTTCGCTTACATTTTCAGTTGTTTTTGGTCTTTTTACAAGTGCTTTATAAATAAATTTTCCAAAACCGCTTTTCTCTTTCTGACTTTCAAGTTTTTCTACAATTTTTCCTTTTTCGTCATTCAGACTGTCTGTTTTCTCCGGAACCTGAGCCGACAATTCCGTGCAGAAAAAAAGTAGCGGAAGAATCAAAAACAGTCTGTATGGGTAATGACGAATCATGGTCGAAGAAACAATAAACGAAAATAGTCATTTAAACTGTAAAACTGTTGAACTCTTTGTGTGATTTGAATTTTGACTTTGTAACAATTGTTGCAGTAAATCTTTCCGATAAACCCGATCTTTGCACTGTAAAATTAAATCAATGAAAAATTTATCACAAAACGAATGGCAGGAGGCTGTAGCAGAAGATAAAAATGCGGTTGTCATCGACGTGAGAACAGTTGAAGAATGCAGAGAAGGAATGATTGAAAAAGCGATCAATCTCGATATCATCAACACCGATAAATTTATTTCTGAAGTTGAAAAGATGGATC
The DNA here is from genome assembly GCA_019455045.1 of Flavobacteriia bacterium. Lineage (GTDB taxonomy): Bacteria > Bacteroidota > Bacteroidia > Flavobacteriales > Weeksellaceae > Moheibacter. Next base: position 1,767 of record JACFND010000080.1, on the reverse strand, counting down.
GTTCAAAGAATTATTATCTGTATTGTGCGGCAGGCGGCAGAAGCGGAAATGCATGTGCGCTGATGACCGAAATGGGATTTGAAAATGTGTTTAACCTGATGGGCGGTTTCAGCTGCTGGTGCGGAAATATTGTACACAATGATTGACAGAATACTCAGCGGTTGGAATTTTTTCAGAATCGTCCGTCTGGGGATCGGGGCATATTTTTTGATTGACGGTGTGCTCACCGGAATCTGGCCGATGGCTGCCTTCGGACTGTTTTTCACACTGATGCCGCTTTTTAATATCGGCTGCTGCTCAACAGGAGGATGTCAGACAAATTTCAAAAAGGAAACAGGTCAGGATGAGCATGATGTGATTTTTGAAGAAATTAAAATTGAAAAAGATTAAGAGATGGAATTTATAAAAAAACATATACTGGTAATCAGCGGGATGCTGATCGGCGCGCTTGCAGGATTTCTGTATTGGAGATTTGTGGGCTGTGTGAGCGGTACCTGCGCGATTACTTCAAATCCGGTCAACAGCACCATTTACGGTTTTGTGACCGGCGGTTTGATTTTTTCGATCTTTAAAAAGGACGAAAGAAAATTAAAAAAAGCAGGAGAAAATGAAATTTCAGGAGATAATTAATCAAAACAAACCGGTTCTGATTGATTTTTATGCAGACTGGTGCGGACCCTGTAAAATTCAGGCGCCGATACTGCATGAACTCAAACAAAAATTGGGCGACTCGGTTTCAATTATCAAAATAGACGTTGACAAAAACCAAAGAGTTGCCGCCCAATACGGAATCAGAAGCATACCGACGCTGATGATCTTCAAAAACGGAGAACCCAAATGGAGACATTCGGGCGTGATGCAATCAGATGAATTGGAAAGTGTAATCAGTCAAAACAAATAAAGATGGAAGAGATTAGAAATTTGATTTATGGAGACCGGCCGGTGCTGATAGATTTCTACACCGACGACTGCGGACCATGCAAACTGCTGAATCAGGTTTTGGACGAATTGAAAGCCGAAGTCGGAGACGGTATCGAAATTATCAGAGTAGATATTGACAAAGAAAAACTGACCACCATTAATTTTGATTCGACTTATCAGATTATGGGTACACCGACCATGCTGCTTTTCAAAGAAGGCAAACTGGTTTGGAGATATTCGGGTGTGCTGTTCAAAGACGATCTTTTGGACAGAATCAGTCCTTTTGTATATGAAACCAATAACGTTTGATTTGAAAAATTTAATTTACTTAGGCATAATGCTGTTTGCATTTTCATGCGGATCATCCGAGAAAGGAGCTGAGTTCGCAGAATTGAAAACCGAAATGGATTCGATTGCGACCGTATCTCAGAAAGAACTGCTCAAAAATGTTTCGGCTGCCATTGAGGAAGGCGGAACCGTTCATGCAGTCGGATTTTGCAACATCATGGCGATACCGATTACAGATTCGCTTTCAGAGGCGCATCATGTTTCAATTTCGAGAATTACAGATCGTACCCGGAATCCCGAAAATGGTTTGAAAACCGAAAATGAAAAAGCAGTTTTTGCCTCTTTCAAGGAAAACAATGATTTGTTTGACAGTCTGCTGACAGAAAACAATAAAATCGTCTATTACAAAAGGATCAATACCGCGATGCCCGCCTGTATCAAATGTCACGGAAATCCCGAAACTGACATTGAACCGGCTACGCTTGCAAAGATCAAAACGCTGTATCCAAACGATCAGGCAACCGGTTATTCAATGAATGAATTCAGAGGATTGTGGCG
>JACFND010000079.1 GCA_019455045.1 Flavobacteriia bacterium | reverse complement strand
GAGAAAAAACACAACAAAAAAAGGGGTGTCCGACTTTTCGGACACCCTCTTTTTTAATTCTGCCCCCCGGCGTTGAAAGCTTGCTTTCATAAGACGGGGGGCAGAATTAAAAAACAATGCGCCAGCATTGACTTTTGTTTTGTTTGGCAGACCCCCACCGGGGATCAGCGTCAGCTAATCCCTCTCCCCAAAATTGATTTTCATTCTTTCGAAATGCCCACTTTCATAAGACGGGGGGCAGAATTAAAAAACAATGCGCCAGCATTGACTTTTGTTTTGTTTGGCAGACCCCCACCGGGGATCAGCGTCAGCTAATCCCTCTCCCCAAAATTGATTTTCATTCTTTCGAAATGCCCACTTTCAAAAGACGGGGGCAGAATTAAAAAACAATGCGACAGCATTGACTTTTGTTTTGTTTGACGGACTCCCAACTGGGGATCAGCATCAGCTAATCTCTTTTTTCAAAATTAGTTATGCCTTCCGATCTGAAGATCGGATTCCGCCCTCACACCGTTTGAAAACGGGTGAGAGCAGAGGCATTATCAAATTAGTTTACAATTGATTTTGTTTAAAATTCTCAGCCTGCTCCAATACATTTTCATAAACATCATCCTGAGTAATCGGCGGATAACCGTATTCAGCCAATTTCACAATGATATCCATTTTTAGCTGCGCCTTGATGTCGGCTCTTTGGCTCCAATCGGGATAACGTGCGGTATTGTCCACAATCTTTTTGATTTCGACAGCCAGTTCCATCATCTTTTTGTCGTCAAATTCAAAACCGTATTGTTCTGAAATTGCAAAGAGAATATCATAAAATGCTTTTTCCTGATAGTCGATTCCTTTTTCTTTGTAGGATTCCATTTCTTCTCTGAGCTTTAAAACCAGATCCAGCAGCTGTTCTGAAGTGTCGTTTTGAATACCGTCATAATCCAGTATATCTTTTTCACTTCTTTCATTGTAACGGTCAATCAGCCCCTGCAAGCGGGTTGAAAATTCGATTCCTTTGATTTTATTGACCTTTTTGAAATCATTGATCGTTTGTTTCAGCAGCCGTTCCAATATTTTAATTTTGGTATTGGGCAACTCCATATTTTGAAGTCTGGCAAGAAATTTTTCATTGAACAGTTCAATTGCATTTGCCTTATTGTCGTCGAGTTTAAAGATTTCTTCCACACCTTCCGATTGTATTGCTTCTTCAACCAGTCTGCTGACTTTTTCATTCATCTGGGCAGTGTCGGGTGCTTCGCCTTTGGTCAGTTTTGAAATTATGGAACGAATTGCAAAATAGAAATGAATTTCATCGGTCTGATGTGCATCAAAAGCATCTGATCCCGAAACGATATTGTAGGCTGATTTCAGCTTCTTGCTGACAGACATAAAAAACTTTTCTGATTCTTCGGTTGCCAATGCAAATTCGGAAGCACGATTCAGACAGTCAAACTGTTCTTCAGAACTGCCGAAAAAATAAGCTGAGGAATCAAAAGTATGATAGAATTTTCGCAGCAGATCCAATTGATCTTTGACCAGAATAATGGCTTTGTCAATGTCTTCAAAATCATCCTTGTCCACATTGTTGTATTGTCCCAATGCCTGATTCAGTTTTCGTTTGATACCGATATAATCAACCACCAGACCCTTGTCTTTGCCTTCAAATTTTCGGTTGACTCTTGAAATGGTCTGTATCAGATTGTGTTCCTGAAGCGGCTTGTCGATATAAATTGCATCCAGAAATGGAACATCAAAACCGGTCAGCCACATATCGACAACAATAGCGATTCTGAAATTTGATTTTATCTGTTTGAACTGTCTGTCCAATTCTTTTCGGTCATCTTTTGTGCCGAGCAAATCCCATAATTCCTGTTCGTCATCTTTATTTCGGGTCATAACCATTTTCAGATAGGCGATGGGCAGAATTTCCTTTTTCTCCTTTTTGGTCAGGCCGTCTGCCAATTTTACTTCAGCCCATTCCGGACGAAGTTTCAATAAAGCTTTGTAAAGTTTGAAAGCAATTTCTCTTGATGCACAGACAAACATCACTTTTCCGGCTACGCTTGCTTTCTCAGTCAGTCGTTTTTCGTAATGATTGACAAAATCCTGGGCAATGGCATCAATCCGATCAGGATCGCCCAAAACCACTTCCATTTTTGCCATTGCTTTCTGACTCAGCTCCACCTGATATTCCGAAGCACCTTCAGCAACTGCATTTTCATAATATCTTTCAATTTCTGCAACTTTTCCGCTGTCCAGATTGACCTTTGCCGCACGGCCTTCATAAACCAGCCGGACAGTGATTTCATCATTGACTGATTCAAACATGGTATAAGCATCAACCACCGGTCCGAATACATCCAATGTCCTGTCAATGGGCGTTCCGGTAAATCCGACATAGGTTGCATTGGGAAGCGAATCATGAAGATAACGTGCAAAACCGTAAGATTTTTTGATTCCTTTTTCATCAACCCTTACTTTCAAATCCAGATTGATTTGAGATCGGTGTGCTTCGTCCGAAATACAGATGATATTGGTCCGGTCGGAAAGCATTTCTATGTCTTCTGCAAATTTCTGAACCGTAGTCAGATATACGCCGCCGCTTTCCAAACCTGCTAGTCTTTCTCTCAAATCCTGACGTGAAGTGATATTGATGATATTTTCATCACCGATAAATTTCTTTGCATTTGTAAAAGTCGCCGACAGCTGATCATCCAAATCGGTACGGTCGGTTATCAGTATGATGGTCGGACTGGAGAGCAGGGTGGAACGCATCAGCAGTCTTGAAAGATACAGCATTGCATAACTCTTGCCCGAGCCGGTTGCACCAAAATAAGTTCCTCCTTTTCCGTCGCCTTCGGGTTTGCGGTGTTCCAATATATTTTCAAATAATTTTTTGGCGGCATAATATTGAGGATAACGGCTGAGGATTTTCAGTTCATTTTTTGCAACATCCGGGAAATAAATAAAATTACAGATGATGTCAACAAGCCTTTCGGGATTCATCATTCCTTCCACCATCGAATGGACGGTATCAATTCCTGTCAAAGGTTTCTCCTCATTTCCGGTGATTTTGTTCCAACCGTAAAAGAATTCATAAGGTGCAAACAGACTTCCGGCCTTGTTGTTGACACCGTCGCTGATCACACAAAAAGCATTGTATTTCATCAGTTCCGGAATATCTCTGCGGTAACGCACGGTCAGTTGTTTCCAGGCATCATAAATTGTGATTTCTTCTTCGATCAGCGTTTTGAATTCAAAAACCACCACAGGTATTCCGTTGACATACAAGATTGCATCCGGAATCCTCAGATGAGAACCCATGATTTCCAGCTGATTGACCACTTTGAAATAATTGTTCTCCAACAAAGTTTCGGGATTGTTGTCAATGTAGCGGATATGCAGATCCTTTTTGGAAGGATCGTTTCTTTTCAGAATAAAACCATCCGCCAGCAGCTGACAGATATGCCGATTGCTTTCATAAAAATTGGAAGCAGACTGAAAAGCGAGTTCATTGATAATGCTTTCCAGTTCGATTTGGTCCAAATCCGGATAACGGTTCTTTAGAAATTTACGCAAATCGTCTTTGAGCAGAACCTCCTGATTTGAAGTTCTTTGAAATTTTTCACCTTTTACATATTTATAGCCCTGCTTTTTCAGCAGTTCAATAAATGTCTTTTCCAATTTGGCTTCGGTGAATTTCAAAGGATTTGGTTTTTACTGAATCAAATTTAGGGAAATTCTTTTACTAATTGAATAATAGAAAAATCACAGTCGAAATCCAAATGAAAATTCCTTAAGAGGTTTTAATTCATTTAAAACTCAATCTTTCTTCTTTTTCTTTGAATCTTCCAGTTGTTGGGCAGTTTGTTCGATTTGTCTGATAAAATCCTCTTCCGCATGGCTTAATTGATCTTTTGTTTTTTCTTTGTACAAATCATACTCGGTCTGCGCTTTGTCCAGCATTTGCTGATGGCTGATGCTTCCGGCATTGTCCAATATTGAATTCCCGGTCATCTTTATAAAATCATCCAACCGATCTATCCAATCCCTCATATACATTGGTTTTCGGCTTAACGCCTGCAATTCTGCAAATTCAAGATAAGCGGTGACAATACGGTTGAGCACATTTAATTCCTGTTCATTCAGATAATTTTTGGCAATACTGATTTCACTTTTGTTGGGTTGAATTCCTTCAAAATTGGTCAGTCCCAGAAATGGTTTCTCAGCCGAAATCCTTTTGTAGATGACTTCAGCCGCAGTATGTCCGTGAGCCGCCCAATGCATTTTATTTTGCACTACTTTAAAAAACATTTGTGAAGCTTCTGCACTTGGATCATAGTCAATGCTTGTGGCATAAATATCCAGCACTTTTCTCCAAAACACCTTTTCGGAACTGCGGATATCCCTGATGCGATCCAGCAGTTCGTCAAAGTAATTTCCTCCGCCTGCTTTTTTGAGCATTTCATCATTCATCGTAAAACCTTTTACGATATATTCACGCAGTCTTTGGGTTGCCCACTGTCGGAACTTTGTTCCCTGAAGACTTTTGACTCGGTAACCCACAGAAATAATGACATCCAGATTGTAATATTCCAAATCCCTTTCTATCTGTCGATTACCTTCAATTTGAACTGTTCGGAAATTCCGAACAGTTGCCAATTTCTCAAGTTCGCCTTCTTCATAAATATTTTTAATATGCTCACTGATAGTGGATTTAACCTTTTGAAACAGCTCTGCCATCTGTGCCTGTGTCAACCAGACAGTTTCATTCTCCAATCGGGTTTCAATCTTTGTCAGCCCGTCTTCACTCTGATAAATTAATATTTCTCCTTTCTCGTCCATGTCAGTTATTTAAAGGGTGCCCAATACTCTAAAATATTTTTTTAATTCATCCTTTGTTTCAAATTTAAGTAAATTCTTTTATTTCCTTTTCCTCAATCCTAATCATACTTTCCGATCATTACATCTCTTCATTCATTAAATATTTTGGCACTCCATTTTGGCGTATAAAGGTCATAATAAGCAAACCAAAATAATAAATCACGGATTAACTAAGAAAATTGATGGTAAAACTACTTTAACAAATTGCCAAAAAATCAATTTAAGATTTAGTCACTTTGCAGATTTTTATTTTTTTATATAATCGTAAATATTTCTTGTATTAATCTGGGTGTTAATTGTTAATCCGTTATAATATCATCAAATTTTTCAATTAAAAGTGAAACCGGGAACTTATAACCATTAAGTCTTTGACTTATTGGAAATATTTGCGTTGAAAATCTTTTTAATGCAATTTGTTTAGCTACCTCTGGATCAGAGTGATTTGGTTTTTTAAAGGTTGTCATTAATTTTAAGTGGTCGTCTATGATTTTTTTAAAATTAGAGTCTTTTTCAACTAAATAAGGCATCCAATAAATAAGTATATCTATATTAATTACAGTCAAAGGTTTAATAAGATTAGGATTGTAATTTTCTTCTAATCTTTCTTTAACCATATTTTCATACCATTGATTCATTCTATAATTAATTCCTGGGGTTTCAAATATTCGATCTTGAACCAGCAAAATTGGATAAATTTTAAAGCTCTTTTTAGTGTTTACATACTCATCATATGGAAAACAATTTCCTATAATCTGCAGAATAGATGTCACAAGCTGACCAATCCCTATGGGTCTTCCATCTGTTTCCAGAAATTTTATTTTTAAAGCAGATTCAATTTTCTCAATATCGCCAGAACTTTTAATTTCTTTTGCAATTAAGACATCTTTATTTTCAAACAAAAGAATAACATTATTATGTCGAACATAATAATCCGGTTCATTTTTTCCATTTTCAATTTCTTTCTTTTTTATGAAATAGGGCTGCCAAAAGATTTGGTCCAGAATTCTTTTCATTAAAAATCTTTCAGAAAACTCTGTATTGAAAAAATTAAAAAAATCACGACTATTACTAGGCAATCCATATTGTTTATTAAAAGATTCTTTTAAAATAAATTTCACACTTTTATGAAATTTATCAATGACAAAGAAAAAATCTACAATGGAATATTTTATACTGTAAGCTTCCCTTAAATCCGAACTGTTTAAAAGTATAATTTTTTATTAATTTT
>JACFND010000078.1:2573-6123 GCA_019455045.1 Flavobacteriia bacterium | reverse complement strand
TCTGAAAAATTAGCCGCATAAAAAAGAAGCCACCCTTTTTGGACAGCTTCCAATGAGCTGAAGCAGACGGCAATGAGATGAAGCAGACGGCAATATTTTTTTCACCCATAAATTATAAGAATTGGATCAGCCCTTTATCAATTGCCAGCCATGATTTTTCATAAATTCATCGATTTCCTCTTTGAATGACTTGACTCCATGATGTTTTTCCTGATTCTCAATATATTTTATTACTTCCGGAGAGTGGCTTTCACTGACACCAACTGCCCAATAATCATCCTGCCAGGCAAATTGACGGGCAGTCAGATTGTTTTTATTGATCCAGAATGATGATTCACCCTTAATCAGTTGTGCGGTTTTTGCAATGGTCATATTTCTGTCCAACAAAATCAGACAATGAATATGATCATCAAAACCACCAACAGTTTTCAAATGAATTTTCTTTTCTTTGGCATTTCCCCTGATATGTTCAAACAGAGATTCCCTAATTTCAGTCGTTTTCAAAAACGGTTGCCTGTTTTTGGTGCTGAAAACCAAATGTACCCAAATTCTTATCCAGCTCATTTCAAAAGATTTAAATTTTAAAATTAATTAAATTTGTCCATTATTCAAATTGATCTGATTTTAAGCTGATTAGCTTTTAACCCAAATTTCTTAAATCTTTATTATCATCAAAGCAGTCGGTTTTAACCATTGCCGTCGGTTTTAACCGGACCAAAAGACATTCACTTCGAGTGGGCTTCAGCCCCATTATATTAATTTCATTTAAATCTTAATACTTTCAATCGGCCTTCAGGTCCAATGTTTTGTCACAGTTTTTGGATTGCTTCGCGCCAAAAAACAATGCCAAAACATTTTTACTAAGTTCACTGACGGTCCGTCTGCTGAAGCAGACGGCAATAAAAAACGGACGGATTCCAAAATTTGAAATCCGTCCGTCTGATATTTTTTACTGCAGCTTCTTATTCGCCGGGAATCGCCGGCGCCTGATCAGCAGCAGGTGCCTGGTCGGTCTGTTGCGGAAGATCTACAGGAACAGCATCAATATTTGTGCTTTTGATTGAGCTCGGATTGGCCATCAGCACATTGGCTGTAATACAAAGCAAAACGACAATTCCGCCCAGCGTCCAGGTCGCTTTGTCCAAAAATTGGTTGGTTCTCTGAACACCAAACATCTGTCCGCCGCCTGCACCTCCAAAAGTTGAAGAAAGACCTCCTCCTTTCGGATTTTGTGACAAAATAACCAATGTGGTGATCACACAAACCGCAATAATTACAATCATTAAGAATATGAAAGTCTGCATTTTAAATCTTTTTTCTGAGAATTAGTCTGCAAAGAAACTAATTTTTTGGTTATTAATCAAAAGTAAATTAAGAATATTTCATCGAAAAATGATTAAACTTTTGTCCGTTCAGGGCATTTTGAAGTTTATAAATTTCCCAATTCTTCAATCTTCCGAATCTGATCTTCAAAGAATTCCTTTTTTTCGGGATATTTCAAACTCAAAATCCGATAAGCTCTGAGCGCTTTGTCAAATTTCCGCTGATTCACATAAATCTGAGCCAGCGTCTCGGTCATCAGATCAGAATATTCGGTGCTGAAGCCCGGCTTTGGCGCAGGCGGATCCTGAGAAACCGCTTTTTCCAAAGGTGAGATTTTTGGAGACTTCTCGATGAACTCATCGATCAGTTTGTATTTGATGTCTTTCTCGGTCGGATTTTCCTTTTCGGCAGTGTTCTCTTTTGACGACAAACTCAGCCATTGTGAAAAAGTCATTTCAGCATCCGGTTTGACTTCGACCGGCTTTGTTTCCCGGACAGGGGTTTCCTCAATTTCCTTGGTTTCGATTTGAATTTCAGCTTCGGTCTGAATTTCAGTTTCAGTTTGAATTTCAGTTTCAGTTTGAACCGGAGCTTCGGTTTCGACCGGAATTTCAGCAATCGGCACAGGTGTCGGAACCGAATTCAAATTCGGAATTTCGGTTTCTTCAATTTCCTCAGCAATTTCAGGCTGCTGCTGTTCCTTTTGCAGATAATGATAAAGCGCCACCCGGCTCGGACAGCAGATGCTTGTTTTTTTCAGCTCTTTCTGATACGAGGAATGTCCGTGCTCCTTCATTGCAAAAAGAAGCAGCGTACGAAGCGTCGGAAAATAAGGATATTTTTCAATCTCATCCTGCAGCACTGCCACATCCGAGAGTTGAACTTCAAACGGATTTCCGATCAAATGACTTATCCTCTGATTCATGCTCCAAAACTACGATTAAATTTAAAATTCAAAAAACAGAAACCGTCGCTTCGAAAAACGGCAGATTTAAAATAGTCGGTCAGGAAAATTCATCAGTACTGGTCCAGCAGATAATTGATCAGATCGGTGGTGGTAATCATTCCAACAAGCTTTCCGTGATCGACCACCGGCAGTGCATGAAAACTCTGTTTTGCAAAAACTTCTGCAACATCTCTGACGGTCGCTTCGGAATCTACGGTCACCGGTGTTTTTGTCATCACCTGAGGAATGGTGTAGGCATCAAAAATCATTGATTCAACACTTTCTTCGTCATCGGACAATTCGGAATAACTGATTCTCAGCAAATCTGATTTGCTCAATACACCAATCAGATTTTCACCGTCAACAACCGGCAAATGTCTGATTTTGTGTTTTTCAAATAAGTCCTCTGCGTCATACAGTGTCTGAACCGGATTCAGACTGACTACTTCTTTGGCCATAATTTGGGAAATCGGAACTCTTTTTTTCATTTTCTTAATTTTTTAGAATTTAATGTTACTGCAACAATGCATTATAAAATTGACGGAAATAATTGAATCAAAAAATGATAAAAACTCTTTGATAAAAGCTTTGTTTTGATTATCTTAAAACAATTCTGTGCAATATTTAAGATTCTAAAAAGAAATGAAATTTTTATGGTTCAACCCGCTTCGGGGTTGGTTTGGAGGGCCGTATTATTTTTACCCCCGATTTCATCGGGGGCTACTGATGGTTGAACCACTTCGTGGTTCTTTAGATTATTGCCATTTATCGTTTTAAATTTAAACATTTGGAAGAAAATTAATTTTTTGAAATATAAAACCCTGAAGGGATTTAACCATTAGTAGCTCCGTGTAAATACAGCGCAGCGGAATGTAACATGGGGATTAAATGACAAAGCAGTTGATAACCGGGATAAGAATCACATTAAAAAATCACCAAAGAATTAAAATACGCGAACAATACATCGATTTTTTGTTTGATTAACGACACCAAAAAACCCTGAAGGGGTTTAACCATTAGTAGCCCCGTGTAAATGCAGCGAAGCGAAATGCAACACGGGGATTAAATGATAAGATGAAATTTTGTTTTGGCGCTGATTTTGGCGCGAAGCCTTCCAAAATCTGTGACAAAACAATTGATAGATTAAATTCCAAAGATTCCATTTTATGGTTCAACCCGCTTCGGGGTTGGTTTGGGGGCGTGTTATTTTTCCCCTGATTTCATCAGGGGCTACTGATGGTTGAACCACTTCGTGGTTCTTTAGATTATTGCCATTTATCG
>JACFND010000078.1:0-2473 GCA_019455045.1 Flavobacteriia bacterium | reverse complement strand
TATTTTTCCCCTGATTTCATCAGGGGCTACTGATGGTTGAACCACTTCGTGGTTCGGGTTAATGTAGAATGCATTTCTATATTTTAAAAATCCGCTGAGGTCGGTTAGTTTTGCGGTGTGGATATTTTCTTCCAATTTCATTGTAGATTTCAATAAGCTATTTGAATGGTTGGGTCGATTCGCAATTCTAATAACAAAATGATTTTATCTTAAACAATTCCGCTTTGTTGAAGAAAATCCCGAAGGGATTTAACCGTCAGTAACCACAGGTGCAACCTGTGGATAAACGACCTAACCTGAACTCAACCCCGAAGGGGTTGAACCATCAAATCAAAACAGATATTTTTCATCAAACGCAATCCCATGTTCTTCAAGAAGTCGAATATATTCATCCCTGAAGCTTTCTTTTTTGTGATGTTCTTCCTGATTTATCACATAATTGATGAGATTTTCCTTTTCCTTGATACTGTATGTAAAAGCTCCATATCCAACCTGCCAATTGTCAAAACCCGGAAAAATTTCTTCTTCTTTGATAAAATCAGATGAAGATACTTTGATGTCTTTTATCAGATTTGACAATGCAACGGTCGGATGCACACTGGTCGCAATATGAATATGATCTTCCACTCCGTTAATCATAAAAGGATGACATTTTTTATTTTCCAGAAGGCTCCATATATAGGTATTCAATCGTTTTCTTCCATCCTTGATCATGATGGGGCTCCTGTCCTTTGTGCTGAATACAATCTGGTAGATGATTTGGGTATAGGTGCTCATGTCTTTACATTTTATTCAAAAATAGGCCAAACAATTTATTAAAAGTAGGTTAGGTTTTGATAAATCAAATTTTGCGAATGTGTTTTTATGGTTCAACCCGCTTCGGGGTTGGTTTTAGGGACGTATTATTTTCACCCCCGATTTCATCGGAGGCTACTGATGGTTGAACCACTTCGTGGTTCTGTGCATTAACACTATTCGTTTTTTCAAAATAAAATATTTGAAAGGAAATTAGTTTTTATTTCAAGGATTAAATTTTTTTTGGTCAATGGATATCTCGTAAAAATCCCGAAGGGATTTAACTATCAGTAACCACGGGTGAAACCCGTGGAAAAGCGCCCACAAGAAAAGAACTCTGAAGGAGTTCAACAATAATCATCTTTATTAAAATCTTTTGTTTGCTGAACCATTCAAAATTAATTCTCATTAAAACACCTTCAATAAATATTTGAGATTTCTATCTGTTGGAAATTAAATTACTGCGGATAAAATTCAAAAATCACAATTCTTCCGATTCAGATTTTTCTCACAATCATTCGATACCATACAAGAAAAAACAGCAGTATCCGTTATTTGTATAATTACTACTTTTGCCAAATGACAAAATTCACCGGATTGCTGTTACTGTTTCTCGGAGTTCTGACTTTCGCCCAGGACGGTACCCGGGTTTATGAATTTGTCAATATCACCACTTCTCCGCGTCAGGCTGCCCTGGGCGGAAATGCACAGTCGATGTGGGACGGCGATCCGAATATGTCTTATTGGAATCCCGCGCTTGCCAGCAATCAGTCACACGGTTTTTTGGCACTCAACTATATCAATTATCTGGCTGATGTAAACTTTGGAACTCTGTCGGCTGTCTATCAGTATGACGATGACGAATTCTTTTCGATCCACGGCCAGTATGTGGATTACGGTGATTTCAGAGGTTATGACGAAAACGACACACCAACCGGTGATTTTTCTGCCAAAGATCTTGCCTTTTCATTGGGTTATGCCCGAAGACTGAGCGATTTCTTTTCGGTGGGCGCTGCCATAAAATACATCAATTCAAGAATTGAAACCTATTCATCACAGGCGGTTGCAGCCGATGTGGGTCTGGTTTTTCATGACATCGATTACAACACCAATGTCTCGCTGGCAGTCAGAAATCTCGGTTTTCAGGTCAAGACCTATGCCGGAACAAAAGAAAAAATGCCGCTTCAGATCAATCTCGGTCTGTCGCAGAAACTGGAGCATGTTCCGTTGGAACTGAGCATCACGCTGCATGATCTGCAGAAATTTGACAACTCGGTTCCCGAGGATGAAAACGGAAACAAAACCAAGTTTGGAAGAAAATTGATCGATCATGTTTCTATCGGCGGTGAACTTTTTCCGGGTGAGAGTTTCAATCTGAGGCTGGGATATAACTTCAAACGCGGAAACGAACTCAAGATTGAGGACAACCGTACTTTTGCCGGTCTGACATTTGGTTTTGGGATCAGAATCAGTTATTTCAGATTTGATTTTGCACATGCCAACTACTACAAAGGCTCAAATACCAATCATTTTGGTCTGATCATCGATTTGGACAGAATTATCCAGGGAAGGGATTATTGGAGAAGCAATCCGTATTATTGATGCGGGGTGTTGGGTGATGGATGTTGTACGTCCCTGATATAGGTTGACCGAAAAAGTCAATTTATATGAAAACAAA
>JACFND010000015.1:5436-52019 GCA_019455045.1 Flavobacteriia bacterium | reverse complement strand
GATTCACCATCAGATGGGGTCAGGTTATACTCAGAACCAGTATGCGATTTATAATGCGACAACAGGACCGGACGGCACCGGCGTATCTGCACCAAGAGTAATTGAATCCGGCGCGGGATACCGAAATCCAACCCGGGAGGTCAAAGTGGGAACCGGATTTATGCTTCAGGCGCTTAAACCGGGTGTAACTCTGCATTTTGAAAATTCATACAGAATCAAAACCGGAACCGTTGATTATACCGGAAAACCGGGAACGGAAGATGAAATTGATAACGGTTTTGGCAGATACTGGCTGACGATGAATACCCCGTCGGGAATCGAACCGATGCTGGCAGTGGTATATTTTGAAGGCGGAAATAATGATTTTGCAATTGAAGATACCGAAAGTTCACTTTCATCAAATGATATATACACCTTTGCAGGAAATAAAAAGCTTGTTATTCAGGGCAAGGCCCCGTTTGTCAATACCGATCAGATTCCGCTGGGATACAAAGCCTTTGAGGACGGAACCCATATCTTCTCGGTCTATCAGCCAGAAGGCGTGTTTGAAAACGGACAGAGCATTTATCTGATCGACAAACTGCTGAACAAAACCGTAAAAATTACTGACAAACCCTATAAATTTATGACCAGAGCCGGCGAATTCAACGATCGTTTTATGATCGTTTACAGACCGGGCAACATCATCGGAACAGCGGCTGACATCAGCAATGTGGTGAATTTTGCAAAAGTTGACAACCAGATCGTAATCACTTCGTCTATCGATAAGATAAAAGAAGTGGAACTCTTTGATCTGAACAGCCGTCCGGTTTATAAAAAATCGGATATCAACTCAAATGAACACCGAATCAATGCGGCAGACTTCAATCATCAGATTGTCATAGTGACCGTAAAAACGGAAACAGGAGAACTGGTGACCAGAAAATTTGTAAATAATTAAAATTGGACACCGGAAATGAGGGCGTCATTGGCTTGGTTTGATGCCCTCATTTCTTCCAATACCCTGTTTTTCAGTATGTTTAACATTTGTTTAAATTTTTATTAACATTTATTTTGGATTTCTAATTTTTTTTAATTTATATTTGCTTCTCCCATTCGGGAACATAATACCGACCCGCCCCTATGACAATGCCAACACCTTAGACCTTTGAGAAGTTTTTAAATGCTTCTTAAAATTGGTATTATGAAAAAAATCTATTCGATTACTTTAAGTGTACTGGCACTGACTTTTGCCAACGCATTTGCAATTCATTCAGACACACAGCCAAATAACAACAAACAATTAAATGCTCAGTCAGAGCAGAACTTTACTGACTCCAAAACAGTTTCAAATGACGATTGGGAGTTCCCCTATACCAACGAATTAAATCTCGAAGAAACTTATTTTGGAAATGCTGCCGTTCAGGGAATCAACGCTTCCCCAAACAGCAGTCTTTACCGGGAAACAAACGGAATGGAACCCAATTCCAATCCGTTTTTATCCCCGGAAGGTTTTAACCCTGCGAATTCCTGTACAAAAGAAGCTTTCCAGGAGATGGACCGCTTCTGGCTGAAGATGGTTACGCCCGGCAACATCCAGGTGATGACCGCAGTAGTCTATTTTGAAGGAGGAAGAGACGAATTCTGGATAGACGATACAGAAGGTTTGGGCGGATCGGACGAACTGTTTACAGTAGTTGGCGGTCACAATCTGGCCATTCAGGGCAGAGCGCCATTCAGAAATTACGATCAGCTGCAATTGGGATATCGTGCTTATCACACCGGAACCCACATCATTTCGATTTATAACAAAGAAGGGGTATTTGCAAACGGACAGGACATCTATCTGGTGGACAAAGAGCTGAACAAAGTGGTTAATCTGAGTACAAACACCTACAAATTTGTAACCCGCTCGGGAGAATACAAAAACAGGTTTCTGATTATTTATACCTCCAATTACGGACCGGGAGGTATTGACATCAGCGCAGGCGTGCATTTTACAAAGATAAACGGCGGCATACATATCAATTCTGAATCAGACAGGATTTCGGAGGTTGTTGTATATGACCTGAACGGCAAACCGATTTATAAAAATTCAAACATCAATTCAAACGAACACACAATTAATCATACAGCATACAGCAGCAATATCATTATTGTGACCGTTCGGACGGAACGGGGTGAAATATTCACCAGGAAATTTACCAATATTCGCTAATCAACTAAAATTAGCTTATTAGCAAAGTGAGGGCCCTTTTTTGCTTGGTTGGGATCCCTCACTTTTTTATTTTACAATGCTTTAAACAAAAGAGTTGAAAATTGGTAGAATTTTTATTGTTAATTCCAAATTTTCAATATCTTTAACCTAAATTCTAAATCAATTCAATTATGAAGAGAAATCTATTTTCGATTGCCGCGCTTCTTTTTGCAGCAGGCATTTCATTCGGACAGGTGGCTGAAACCACCTCGAACGCAGAACCCGTAAGCTCAACCGAAGGACCGGTGGTGGTTGACGGTGTGATGGGCGGTACCCTGTACAGCAACGGCCCTTACTACAACATCGAGGGAACACCAAACATCAGTGAACTGCAAACCGCATTGGGTCTCAGTACCTACGGGTTCAACATCAATGACGGCAGTTTGTTCAGATGCGCTGATGACTGGGAAGTAACTCAGCCGGTTAGCGTGGAAAGATTTTATATGTATTCTTATCAGACCGGTTCAGGCCCGGTGTCAACCATTAGTTATGTGACCATGAGAATTTGGGATGGTGCGCCAAATGCCGGCGGGACTGTTATCTGGGGTGATGAATTTGATGATGTAATGAGCAACACAGAATTTTCAGGTGCCTACAGAGTATTGGATACAGATCACTCAAATGTTGACAGACCGATTATGGTTCAAACCATTGAAACTCCGGGACTGACTTTGGATCCGGGAACTTATTGGATTGACTTCAGCGTTGGCGGAAGCGGCAGCTCAGGTCCCTGGGCGCCTCCTGTGGTAATTACCGGAGATATGGCTATCGGAAACGCACTTCAGTTTAACGGTTCAGAATGGGCTGATATGATTGACTCAGGTGCAGGTGCACAGCAGGCGCTTCCTTTTGATGTGGACGGTTCTACAATGGGTGTTCAGGATTTGACTTCGGTTGAATACAGCATCTATCCGAATCCGACTTCAAAATTCCTGAATGTCAACGCTAAAAACAGCATTGAAAAAATTACTGTTTACAGCCTGACTGGACAGGAAGTGATGAAACTGGCTCCAAACGGAAAAAATGCAGCTTTGGATGTGTCTTCACTTGCAAAAGGAACTTATGTTCTTCAGACCGTTATCAACGGAAAAACTCAGACAACCAAGTTTGTTAAGAGATAATTTTATTTATTAAACTTATACAAAAAGAGCTGTCCGTCGGGCAGCTTTTTTTTGATTCATACCGAAAAAAAAAATTATCGAGCCAATTGAATTTGGTCATAATTGAATTGGTTAACAAGTTATACCTTTGCAAATTATGAGACTCAAGGTTCAATTGCTGTTCGTTTTGCTGCTGACGCTTTACAGTTTTGCCTCCCTCAACGCCCAAACCAAAAGACCAAAGGTCGGTGTGGTGCTCAGCGGTGGCGGTGCAAAAGGTTATGCGCATATTGGTGCGCTCAAGGTGATTGAAGAAGCCGGAATCAAAATCGATTATATAGGCGGAACCAGCATCGGTGCCATTGTCGGCGCACTGTATGCTTCGGGTTATTCTGCCGACGAACTGGAGGAAATCATGTATTCGCTTGATCTGAACAATATGATCATGAACGAAAAATCAAGACGTGAGCTTCCGTTTTTTGACAAAACCTATCGCGAAAAATATCTGCTTGAACTTCCTTTTGACGATTTCAAACTCAGATTTCCAAATGCACTTTCCAGCGGACAGGGAACAGCAGATGAGCTGACCTATCTCTTCAGACATGTGCATGATGTTGATAATTTCAATGAACTGCCGATTCCGTTTGTATGTGTCGCCACCAAATTGAGCAACGGAGAATCTGTGGTTTTCCACGATGGATATCTGCCGCAGGTGGTTCTTGCCAGCGGTGCCTATCCTACTCTTCTTGAACCGGTTCGAATCAAAGGCGAACTCTATGTTGACGGTGGTGTGAGAAACAATTATCCGGTCAAAGAAGTCAGAGATTTGGGCGCGGATTACATCATCGGCGTCGATTTGCAGGAAGGTCTGCTCGACGATTCGCAGCTGCAGTCTGCCGCCAAAGTGATCGAACAGATTATTTCATACAATATTGCCGAAAAATCTCAGGAACAGAGCAAGCTGGTTGATTTGACGATTAAACCCGATTTAAAGGGTTTTACGGTCACAAGTTTTGACGACAAGGATCAAATCATCGGAGCCGGATTTGATGCCGCAAAACTAAAATTTGACGACTTAAAACAGATTGCTGCGCTTCAGGGTCATCCCAAAATCAATCGTCAGCCGCATGATACTTTTGAATATGTGCTGATCAACGACATTGAAATTACCGGTCTTGAAACCTTTAACCGTTCTTATGTACAGGGAAAACTGGGCATCATCCCGCCGCAGCTGATTTCTTATGACAACATCAGAAACGGTATCAAATCGCTTTATTCGTCCGGAAATTTTAAAAAGATTTATTACAGGATCCGGGACAATGATTCAGGCCACAAGACGATGGCGATTTTTGTCACCGAAAATCCGACCCGGCAGTCGATTAAGTTCGGATTGCACTATGACGATCTGTTCAAAACCGGACTGTTGCTGAACTTCAGCAGCCGTCATGTGCTGTTTGACAATTCTGTTTTTTCAGCAGATTTGATCCTTGGCGATTTTCCGAGATACCAAGTCATTTACTATGCAGACAACGGTATCTATCCGAGTTTTGGAATTTCATCTTCCTACAAAAGATTCAACTCAAAAGTAAAAGCATCCAATTTCTTCGATAATTTGGGTGGTGTTTCTTATGATTATCAGTTCAAGGAATTCCTGAACCAGGTTTATGTCCAGTCAACACTTTTTGACAAATATGCACTGGGCGGCGGTTTGGAACATCAGTATCTCAGCATCAAAACCGAAAATCTTACCTTCAATGATCCGCTTAGAAATATTGAAAACAGCTATTTTTTAAGTTTGTACGGATATTTTAAAATTGATAATCTCGACAATCCGAATTTCCCGATGAATGGTCTGAAATTCAACGGCTTATTCAAATACATGTTCAAATCAAACGCTGCTGATTTTGAAGAAACACCAATGGTTTCTGCATGGTTTGACGCCAACAAATCATTGAACAGCTGGCTGGGAATCAAGCTGTTCGGTAAGTTTGGGACATATTTTGGCAACCCCGCCCCCATTTCTCAAAAATTTGCACTCGGCGGATATGTCGATCAGGATTTTATGAACTATTCACGTTTTTTCGGTCTGCCATTTTTTACGGCCGGCGGAGAAAATCTTCTGATTTTTGGCGGTCAGATTCAGGCAAGAATTTTAAAAAATCATTATTTCTCTGCTTTTACCAATTTTGCGCACATTTCGGATCAGATCGAAGAATGGAAATTTCTGAAATATCAATATACCGGTTTGGGAATCGGTTACGGATACGACAGTCCGCTCGGACCGATCATCGGTCTGTGGAATTATTCACCCAACACAAAAAAGGGATTGTTCAATGTTTCTCTCGGATTTTGGTTTTAAATTTGCAGGATGATAATGTTTTTTAACGAAACCGATTTCAAAACAGAGGCATACGAGGATTGGAAGAATTGGATAGAATCGTCAGTTAAAAAAGAAGGCTTTGAAACAGACAAAATCAATTATATCTTTTGCAATGATGATTATCTGCTGCAGATCAACATCCGGTATCTTCAGCATGATTACTATACCGATGTGATCGGATTTCAGTATTCGGAAGGAAAGAAATTGTCGGGCGATATCTATATCAGTATCGACCGTGTGAACGAAAATGCAATTGAAAATTCGGTGAGTTTTGATCAGGAATTGGCAAGGGTGATGATACACGGCATTCTTCACTTTATGAATTACAAGGACAAAACCGAATCAGATGCTGCCGAAATGAGAAAAGCAGAAGACAAATATCTGGCTTATTTTAATGAAATAATTTAATTGTTCCACGTGGAACAATCTTTAAAAATCAATTAAAAATGTTTTTAAATGATTATGATGTAATTGTTGTCGGTGGCGGCCATGCAGGTGCAGAAGCGGCTTCGGCAGCAGCAAATATGGGCTCAAAAGTACTGCTGATTACAATGAATCTGCAGGTGATTGCCCAGATGTCTTGCAATCCGGCAATGGGCGGAATTGCAAAAGGACAGATTGTAAGAGAGATTGATGCATTGGGTGGAATGTCAGGCATCATCACAGACAAAACCATGATACAGTTCAGAATGCTGAACCGATCAAAAGGACCTGCCATGTGGAGTCCGAGAGCACAGTCTGACCGAATGAGATTTGCAGAAGAATGGAGACTGGCACTGGAAGCAAATCCAAATGTTGACTTTTTTCAGGATATGGTCAACGGTCTTTTGATCGAAGGAAATAAAGTAATTGGCGTTAAAACCGGAATCGGACTGACCATAAAAGCAAAATCAGTTATCCTGACCAACGGAACTTTTCTGAACGGACTGATCCATATCGGCGAAAAGAATTTCGGAGGCGGAAGAATGGGTGAAAAAGCAGCGACCGGAATCACAGAACAACTGGTCAGTCTGGGATTTGAATCTGGCAGAATGAAGACCGGAACACCGCCAAGAGTGGACGGAAGATCTTTGGATTTCTCAAAAATGGAAGAACAGGGCGGAGACGAAAATCCAGAAAAATTTTCATTTACCGACACACCCAAATTAACCAAACAAAGAAGCTGCTGGATTACTTATACCAATCCACAGGTACACGATCTGCTCAGAGAAGGGTTTGACCG
Source organism: Flavobacteriia bacterium (assembly GCA_019455045.1). Taxonomy (GTDB): domain Bacteria; phylum Bacteroidota; class Bacteroidia; order Flavobacteriales; family Weeksellaceae; genus Moheibacter. The sequence continues at coordinate 45,081 of JACFND010000015.1, read as the reverse complement.
TTCACCGATGTTTAACGGCGCTATCAAAAGTACGGGACCAAGATATTGTCCGTCAATCGAAGACAAAATCAACCGTTTTGCAAGCAGAGAAAGACATCAGATTTTTGCTGAACCCGAGGGATGGAATACCATCGAATATTATGTAAACGGTTTTTCAACTTCACTGCCGGATGACATTCAGGCAAAAGCATTGCGGGCTGTTCCGGGATTTGAAAATGTAAAATTCTTCAGACCGGGTTATGCCATCGAATACGATTATTTTCCGCCGACACAGATCAAACATACACTCGAAACCAAACTGATCGAAAACCTATATTTTGCCGGCCAAATCAACGGTACAACCGGCTATGAAGAAGCAGCATGTCAGGGATTGATGGCAGGAATCAATGCACATCTGAAAGTCAATGATAAACCGGAATTCATACTGAAAAGAAATGAAGCTTATATCGGTGTACTGATCGATGATCTGATTACAAAGGGTACAGAAGAACCATACAGAATGTTTACTTCAAGAGCAGAATACAGAATACTGCTCAGACAGGACAATGCAGATGAAAGACTGACTCCGTTGTCACATACAATCGGACTCGCTTCTGATGAGAGATTGAAAAAAATGGAAATCAAACACAAAAAAGCAGAAACGCTGGTTTCATTTTTCAGAGAAAATTCAATCCAACCCGAAGAAATCAATCCGGCCATTGAGGAAAGAGAAGGAACACCGCTCAAACAAAGTTCTAAGATGGATTCGGTTTTGAAAAGACCCGAGGTTCACTTGTCAGATTTTCTGAAATTGGATCGCGTAAAGGATGTTGTAGATCAAAATGAAATTAACAAAGACGAATTGGAGCAGGTGGAAATCCAGCTCAAATATGAAGGATATATCCAAAAGGAAAAAGACAATGCAGATAAACTGAAACGTTTGGAAAATTTGAAAATTCCAAAAAACTTTGATTATTCACAGTTGAAATCGATCACCATTGAGGCAAGACAGAAGTTTGAAAAACTGAGACCCGAAACCATAGCGCATGCTTCGAGAATCAGCGGAGTTTCTCCGGCAGACATCAGCATATTATTGATTTATATGGGCAGATAAAAATAATGTTCCACGAGGAACACATTTATAAAATATTGATTTGAAACAGTTTGAATCGGATTTGGTTTTAAAAACAAAAGATTATTTTTTGACAGGTGAAGAGTTCGGTCTGTACAGAAATCATGAATTCGGTTTTCTGGAAACAAGGCCGGTACCGCTGGACAGACTGTCGGATTATTACAAAAGCGAAAATTACATATCCCATTCGGATGCAAAGAAAAGTCCTCTGGACAAAATTTATCAGTCGGTAAAAAAATACAACATCGCTTACAAATTTTCGAAGCTTCGATACAAAGGCGGAAAAAAATCCCTTTTGGATTACGGATGCGGAACCGGAGATTTTTTGAAATATGCTCAAAAGAAAGGTTTGGATGTTTACGGAATCGAACCCAATCCCGATGCATTAAAACTGGCTCAAAAAAAAGTGGGTGAGGAAAATGTCAGCAGTTCAAATCTGAAAGATTTGGATTTGACTTTTGATTATATCACACTTTGGCATGTGCTCGAACACATTCCGAATCTCAATGAATTCATCCCGGAATTGAAATCAAAATTAAAACCCGACGGAAAAATTCTGATTGCGGTTCCAAACCATAAGTCATTTGACGCAAAATTTTACAAATCTTATTGGGCGGCCTGGGATGTGCCAAGACACATTTGGCATTTTTCAAACGACAGTTTTCAAAAACTGATGTATAAAAACGAACTCGAAAAAGTAAAAATCTATCCTTTGTGGTTTGACAGTTTTTATATTTCGATTTTATCAGAGAAATACAAAAAATCAAAACTTGGAATTTTGAGAGCCATCCCGATTGCATTAATTTCAAACTTAAGTGCATTATTTGACAAAAAATGGTCATCGGTCATCTATCTGATCAAAAAAAATTAAATAAACCGCTTTAATTTTACTATTTTTGCAGTAGATATAGTCAAGTATCAATTTCTTGAGAAATTGTCTTAAATCAAATTTAAATGGCATGGTTTTTTGACCAAATTCGAACAAAATTTATAACTATGAATAAAATCTTTTTAATTGGAATCTTCTCAATGTTTTTGGCGGTTTCATGCGCCGGACCAAAATCGGTTGTTGACAGCGAAAAAATTATGAGAGGCGATTGGACGATCACAAATGTGTCAATTGACGGAATCAATCAGTCATATGTCGATGCAAAAGTTTTTGACGAAGCAGATTCTAAATGTTACAACGGAAGTCAGTGGCATCTGGTTCAAAACAACAACACCGGAACATACACATTGAACGGATCGGGCAATTGTCCGTCCGGAACCACAAAGATCAAATGGTTTGTAACCGACGAAGGCGGAAATATGTATTTCAACTTCAAAAAGGTCTATGAGGGTGAAAAACCAAAAAATGTGCTGGACGGCTACAAATTGAAAATCACAAACAACAGCGGTTCGTTTATGGTTTTGAGACAGGACATCAGTTTTGAGGGAAAAATCATTGGGATCAACTACACATTTACAAAAAATTAAACTTTAAAATTTGAAATCATGATAAAGAAATTAAACTCTAAGATAGCCGTGCTGCTGGTTGCGGCAGGACTGATCTTAAGCGGTTGTGACGCAAACAATACCCAGAAAGGAGCGGCCATCGGAGCTGCTGCAGGTGCAATCCTGGGCGGCGTAATTGGAAATAATGTGGGCAGCGGAAACAATGCGGCCATTGGTGCAATTGCAGGTGCGGTTGTCGGCGGAGCGGCAGGCGGAATCATCGGTCACAAGATGGATCAGCAGGCAAAGAAAATCGAGAATACACTTCCGGGTGCTGAGGTGGTGAGAAACGCAGAAGGTATTCAGGTGATTCTGGACGAAAATTCAAATGTGCGTTTTGAATACAACAAATCATCACTGACAGAAGATGCAAAAACAAATCTTCAGAAACTGATTCCGATTTTTACAGAATATCCGGATACAAATATCATGGTGGTCGGTTTTACAGACAGCATCGGTTCTCAGGAATACAATCTTCCGCTTTCCGAAAAAAGAGCGTCGTCTGTGGTTGATTATCTGAAATCTCAGGGAATTGCGTCTTCAAGACTTTCTTCAATGGGTCAGGGCAAACTGAGTCCTCGTGCAGACAATGCAACAGAAGCCGGAAGAGCTCAAAACCGTCGTGTTGAATTTGCAATTACAGCCAATGAAAAAATGAAACAGGAAGCTCAGCAGGAAGCCGGAGAATAAGATTATAGAATATAATCCAAATAGAAAAGCCGTTCACATGAACGGCTTTTTTTGTGGAGAAGATGGGGCTCGAACCCACGACCTCTTGCATGCCATGCAAGCGCTCTAGCCAACTGAGCTACATCCCCGATTGCTATGCAATGTTATGCAATTTTTTCCAATCTGCAATCTTTGATAAAATGATTTCAGCCAGCTTCACTTTGCTCTGATGCGTCCAACCCGCGATATGCGGTGTCAGTATCACATTGTCCGACTTGATCAGATATCTGAAATCTTCGGGAAGCTGTGAAACATCGAGTTTTTCAAATGATTTCTTTTCGTATTCATGCACATCCAAAGCAGCGCCGATGATTTTTCCCGACTTCAATCCTTCAACCAAATCTTTGGTCACAACCGATTTTCCGCGTGCTGTATTGATCAGATAAAACGGATTCTTTATCGAATCGATCAATTCTTTATCAAACATACCGATTGTTTCGGCTGTCTGCGGTGTATGAAGACTGATGATTTCGGAACGGTCGATAAATTCTTCCCAGGTCACCTGAACCGCATTTTCATCTCCTTTCCCGGCCTTGATATCATAACAGATTACATTCGCTTCAAATCCTTTTAGGCGTTGCGCAAATGCTTTTCCCATATTCCCGTAACCGATGATTCCGATGGTTTTTCCCGTCAGTTCGTCACCACGGTTTTCTTCTCTTCTCCAAATACCGTTTTTGACTTCACCATCCGCAATCCTGAGTCTGTGAACCAGCATCAGCAGCATGCCTACAGCATGTTCTCCAACGGAATCACGATTTCCTTCGGGTGCATTAAAGGTTTGAACTCCGTTTTTTTCGGCAGCTTTCAAATCAATATTTTCAAGACCGGCGCCGACTCTGCCTATAAATTTAAGTTTGACCGCAGCATTCAAAAATTCAGAATCAATCGGAATCCGGCTTCTGATGATGATTCCGTCATAATTTGAAATCCTTTTCAGAATTTCTTCCTTTGGTGATTCATAATCCGAATCCACTTCAAAACCCAAATTTTTTAATCCGTTTTCAAGCAGATCATGATTTCTGTCGAGCAGCAAAACTTTCATTTTGTAAAATTTTTTAAAAGTCAATTAACGACTGTTAATGCAAATTTAACTTCAATTCTTGAAAAATGATATTTGTCAAATCTTTATCTTTGTCTGATGACGATAAAAGAGATACAAAACGAGATAATTGATGAGTTTTCAATGTTTGACGACTGGGAAAACAGATATGAATATTTGATTGAACTTGGAAAAAATCTGAAAAAACTGCCTGACGATAGAAAGTCTGATGAGAAAGTTATTCGCGGCTGTCAGTCAACTGTTTGGCTCGACGCAAAAATGGACGACGGCAAACTTGTTTTTGAAGCAGACAGCGATGCCATCCTGCCCAAAGGACTGGCTGCGCTGCTGGTCAGAATATACAGCAACCAGAAACCCGAAGATATTTTAAATTCTGATACTGATTTTATTGAAAAAATAGGTCTTCAGGAATTTCTTTCGCCCACCCGTGCAAACGGACTGCTGGCGATGATCAAACAATTTAAATTTTATGCGATTGCTTACCGATCCAAAATAAAGAACTAGATGGGAGAGGTCACATTATATCAGGCGTTCATCTACCTGTTGGCAGCAGTCGTCTGCGTGCCGATCGCCAAAAGGCTTGGCATGGGATCGGTGCTGGGTTATCTGCTCGCCGGAATGCTGATCGGACCGTTTGTACTTGGAAAATACATCGGAATGTCGAGCGGAGACGAGGTGCATGACATCATGCATGCAGCCGAATTTGGAGTGGTGATGATGCTTTTTCTGATCGGTCTTGAACTCGATCCGAAAGATTTGTGGAAAATGCGAAAAAAGATATTGGGAGTCGGCGGTGTCCAATTGTTTGGAACCGTACTGCTCGTTATCCCGATTTCGCTTCATTATGTCAGTCCGAGCAAAGGAACTGCAATTGCAATCGGCGCTGCGGTTGCCATGTCATCGACAGCGATCATCATGCAAACGCTGTCTGAAAGAGGACTGACAAAAACACCTTCCGGGAAATCAAGCTTTTCGGTTTTACTTTTTCAGGACATTATGGTCATCCCGATTTTGGCTGTTTTGCCGTTGCTGGCCACAAAGTCGGTTATCGTTCCAACGGCCAATCTGGAAGGAGCGCTGCTCGACGGTGCACCCGGATGGATGAAAACGCTGGCGATTGTATCTGCCATCGGTTTGATCTTTTTTGTGGGCAATTATATCGTTAATCCGTTTTTTAAATACATCGCAAGACTTCAGGTCAGCGAGATGTTTACTTCCTCAGCGCTGATGCTGGTTATCGGCGTTTCGGTGCTGATGAATTATGTGGGCCTTAGTCCGGCTTTGGGTGCATTTATGGCGGGTGTGGCACTGGCGAACAGTGAATTCCGGCATCAGTTGGAAAGTGACATCGAGCCGTTTAAAGCTTTACTGCTCGGCCTGTTTTTTCTTGCAGTCGGATCGACCATCAACTTCAAACTGATCTATCATGAACCGCTCAAAATACTTGCACTCACCTTTGGTGTAATTCTGATAAAGGGAATAGTACTGCTGATTACCGGTTTTATTTTCAGACTCAAAATCAATCAAAATATACTGTTTGCCATCCTGCTTTCACAAATCGGTGAATTTGCTTTTGTGATTTTGAGCATCAGTCTTCAGTTGCAGCTGATACCGAAAGAATGGACAGATCTGCTGTTTGCAACCACCGCACTGACGATGACGATCACACCGCTGCTGTTGGTGGTCAACGAAAAATGGATCGTACCGATGATGGGTATGGTAAAAATAAAGGCGGGCGGTTTTCAGGACGATCCGGATTACAGTTTTGAGGATTTGGATTCAAAAAGAATCATTATTGCAGGCTATGGCGATTTCGGAAATACAGTCGGCCGTCTGATCAAATTCAGCGGTTTCAGTGCGACGGTACTTGATAAAGACAGCGAAAGAATAGAACTGCTCAGAAAATTGGGTTACAATGTTTATTACGGTGATGCAACCAATCTGAATACGCTCAGAGCTGCAAAAGCAGACAAGGCGGATTTGCTGATTGCTGCGCTTGATCCGCCCGAAGCCAACCAAAGACTGATCGAACTGGCCAGTCAGAATTTTCCGAATCTGAAAATTTTTATCAGAACAAGAAACCGTTATGATGCCTACCATTATCTGAACAAGGGTTATACCCACATCTATCGCGAAAATTTCAATACTGCGGTTCAGTTGGGCGTGGATGTGCTCGAAGAATTGGGTTTCAGACACAAAGAAGCGGTTCAGCAGGGCGAAATCTTTACGATTGCAGACAACAAATCGGTCAGAAAATTATCAAAATACAGTCAGAATCTGGAAGAATATATTTCGGCATCAAAAGAAGAAATGGAAAAAATCAAAATCAGTCTGAGAAGAGGTATGACACTTGAAAATCTGGATGAGGAGGAAGAACAGCAACAGCCAACCCTTGAAAAAAATATATGAGTCAGAAACAGCGCATACTGGTTTTCCGTTTCAGCTCAATGGGCGATATTGCAATTTGCGTTCCGGTCGTCAGGGAATTTCTTGAACAGTTTCCGGAAACCGAAATTCTGTTTGTTTCAAGACCGCAGTTTCAGCCGATGTTTGAAGGAATTGAAAATTTGAAATTTTTTCCGGCCGATCTGAAAAAGAAGTACAAAAGGGTCGTCGGTCTGTATAAGCTTTCAAAGGATCTGAGAGCAGCCGGATTTGATGCTGTGGCAGATTTGCACAATGTGCTCAGAACACAAATCATCAGAAAATTTCTGAATCCGAAAAAAATTGAAATCCTTGACAAAGCACGAAAGGAAAGAAGTCAGCTGGTCAGACAGAACGATAAAATCAGAAAACAACTGAAACCGATGACCGAAAGATATGCCGATGTGTTCAGAAAACTCGGTTTTGATCTGAAACTTTCAAACCAACTTGTCAATCATTCTGAAAAAGAATACGCGGTCGGAATCGCTCCTTTTGCAATGTATGAGGGAAAACAGTATCCGTTTGATAGAATGAAGACAGTGGCGCTGAAAATTGCTGAAAAAGGAGTGAAAGTCTATCTGTTTGGAAGCAAAGCCGAGCATCAGGAATTAAAAGAATGGCAGAAACTCAATCCAAATATTGTTTCGGTTGCCGGAAAATATGATCTGAAAAAAGAATTGGAAATCATCAGCCGGCTTAAGTTAATGGTTTCTATGGATTCAGCCAATATGCATCTTTCGTCAATCGTTGGGACACCGGTGATTTCAATCTGGGGAACCACCCATCCGTTTATGGGTTTTCTGGGTTACGGTCAGGATTATGAAAATGTGATTCAGGACGAAAGTCTGATTCAAAGACCAACTTCAGTTTATGGGAAAGAACCGAAAAGCGCGCCAAAAATCGATTATTTCAAAAACATCAGTCCCGAAATGATCGTTGAAAAAATTGAGAAATTTCTTTAATCCTAAAAATTATCTAATAGGAATTGAAAACAGCACATCCGCCGGTTTTTCATCGTGGGTAACTCCTTTTTGAATACGGTTTTCAATCTGTTCAACTATATTCGAAAATACACCAAAACCTTTTAAAATCACGATCAGACCAAAGATAATCAGTATAAATCCGATTGTTTTTTTGAAATAAAATACCCGTCTGACCGTAAAGTTTTCCTTGACCTTGTGTGCCAGCATAATTTTAATCAAATCAAGACCAAAAAAGGTTGCCAGAACAATTGCCATAAACAAAAAAGTATCGCCCGGTCTGGGATACTGGATTACGATGGTGCTGACCACAAAAAACCAGAATACGATGACGCCGATGTTTAAAATATTGAGAAAGAAACCGTTGACAAAGGTTTTGAAATAATTTTTACTGCTGTCGGTAAGGTTTCTCATTTTCAGATTTGGTTTGGACATATACATCACCAAACCGTATATCAAAATAAAAAATCCGCCAAAAATATAGATGGACAGATTGTTCTGTATGGCTGTTGCCAGATCCTTGCTTCCGTAATAGGCCACGAAAATACAGAGGATATCGGCCGTCAAAACACCAAGATCGAGTATGATTGCAGATTTCCATCCGCGGCTGACGCTGGTCTGGAGCAGCATAAAAAAAACCGGTCCGATGAGGACCAGACTCAGGAGTATTCCGATTCCAACCGCTGAAATAATCAGTTCCATAGAAAGTGCAAGTTAGGAAAGTTTGGGTTAATTATTATTGAAATCTATAATGGTTTTATGGTTTTAAGAATGGTTTGGTTTTCCAAATGTTTGATTTTTAACAAAATGGAATTTATCTTCTCAAAAACAAAATTTAACTTTGAGAATTATTAACTCTATTAATACAAATTATTATGAAAATAAAATTCTTTCTATTGTTCTGTGGTGCTATTGCACTCCTAATTTGCTCGTTCAATAAAAACGACATGTTAAATTACCATTCCAAAGATACTACTGGTGAAAGTTTAGTATTAAAAAAAATAGGTTCTTCGGAACTTATTAGTCCGCTTGAATTAACGGGAGAGTTTCGTGTATGGAAAAACACTTCTGGAGAAGTTGTATTTTATACAGAAACAGAAAATAATATCTTTTTATTTTCCTGTGTAGAGTGCAATATTGATTTAAATAAAATTAATTCTAGTGAAGAAGGTGTTTTGACATACCTTGATCATGCGTTTATCTTTAAAAATAAAAATGGTTCTTTTTATTTTGCAGTAGATAAGCCTGAGGAAAAATCCATTAAATCATTGCTTTCACTAAATTTTAAGGGAGAAAGAGAAGCATACGGAATAGCTATTGTTAAATCCTATTTTAGTAAAGAAATTAAAAATCAATATCCTAATTTCAGCTCTGATGTTTTCAAATCATCAAAGCTTTCTGAATATTTTGTAATCATTTCCAACACTGTGGGTAGTGATTGTCAAAGTGGGGGTTGGGGTTCAGATAGTTGTAGTTTAGGAAATGGTGGATGTAGCGTTTCTTGTATAAATGGTTATTATGCTTGTTGTAATGCTGGAAATTGTGAGTGCATTGAAAGAAAAGGAACTAAACCTATTGGAACTGAACGGTAATTAAGTTATGAGGTTCTTTTTCCGTATTTTTCTATTACTATTTTGTTTTAGTGTAAATGTTTTAGCCCAACAGATTGAGGTTAGTTTCTCTACTTATACACAGCAAAAATTCAATGAAGAAGAAGCCAGGAAATATAATGAAAGACCACAGGGTAAAGAACAATTAAAAGCAAACGAAGAACCGCCTGCCGAAACCTATAAATTAATAATTTCCGGTAAAGAATCTTCTTTTACCTATCAGGACAGAATCGCAAACAATCAGGGGCAGATATTTGATATTCGTTATCCTGTTGCAGGAATGGGGACAACTTATCATAATCTGCAAGATTCGGTTCAGATGAAAGACATTGGAGAAATTTATGGAAAGTTGTATCATTCTATGGATTCCCTTCAAATTTTTAATTGGGAAATTTCTTCTGAAAAAAAAGAAATTTTAGGGTTTGAAACACGAAAAGCCACAGCGATAAACAAAGACGGAGCTACTATTGTTGCCTGGTACGCACCTAAAATAGCAGTTTCACACGGGCCTGGAGATTTTTGGGGATTACCGGGTTTAATCCTTGAATTAGAAAAAGACTATCATAACGAAAGAAACCGAAAAGACTTCTATATTGCTGAATCCATCAAGGAAATCAAAAAAGCAAAAGTAATCAAGCCGACAAAAGGGATTCAAATCAAAGAGTCGGATCTTAAAGTGATTTATCAGGAAGGCAGAAAAAGGCAACAGGAAATGAATGCTCAGGAAGTTGAAAAAGAATAATTAAACTACCCCAACAACTCAAAATCCAATTGTTTGTTTCTCAGATCGGCCTTTGCCACCTTCACCATCACTTTGTCGCCCAGCTGATAAGTGATTCCGGTTCGTCTGCCCACAATCGAATAGTTTTTCTGGTCAAAATAAAAAGTATCTTCACTGATTCCTCTCAGTCTGACCAGGCCTTCACAGCGGGTTTCGGGTATTTCCACAAAGATTCCGTATTCCTGAACTCCGGTGATGTATCCGTAAAATTCATCGCCCACAAACTGCTCCATATATTTGACCTGCATGAATTTTACAGAATCTCTTTCTGCATCTGTCGCCTGTTTTTCGGTCAGCGAACAGTGAACACATTTTTCTTCGAGCGGCGCCGGATTTTGTGATTTCTTTCCGTCCAGATAATGCTGCAGCAGCCGATGCGCCATCATATCGGGATAACGTCTGATTGGCGAAGTGAAATGCGAATAATATCTGAAAGCCAAACCGTAATGTCCGACAGAATTTTCGGTCGAATATTTGGCTTTGCTCATCGTTCTCACCGAAAGGGTTTCAATCAGATTTTCTTCGGGTTTTCCTTTGACATCCGCCAAAAGCTGATTCATTGATCGTGTAATTGTTTTGTGATTGCTCAAATCCAGATTGTAACCAAATTGTCTGATAAAAAGTCTGAGATCCTGAAGTTTGTCCATGTCCGGATCGTCGTGAACACGATATACAAAGGTGTTTTCTGTAATTTTTCCGTCTCTGGTTAGCGATACAAATTCTGAAACTTTTCGGTTGCAAAGCAGCATGAATTCCTCGATCAGATGGTTTGAATCCTTCATCATTTTGAAATAAGTTCCGATCGGGTTTAGATTTTCATCCAATTCAAATTTTACTTCCACTTTGTCAAATGTGATCGCACCGTCATCCATCCTCTTTTTTCTCAGGATTTTTGCCAGATCGTTGAGCGCAATGATTTCGTCTTTGAAATCTCCGGCTCCGGTTTCAATTACTTCCTGTGCTTCTTCATAAGTAAATCTGCGGTTTGATCGGATTGCGGTTCTTCCAAACCACTGATTCAAAACCTTTGCGTTTTTGTCCATTTCAAAAATCGCAGAGAAAGTGTATTTGTCTTCATCCGGTCGAAGCGAACAGGCAAGATTGCTCAGTTTTTCGGGCAGCATCGGTATGGTCCGATCCACCAGATAGATTGAATTTCCTCTCTGATAAGCTTCCTGATCGAGCAAAGTTCCCGGTTTTACATAATGGGTCACGTCCGCAATATGAACACCGACTTCAAAATTTCCGTTTTCCAAAGTTCTGAACGAAAGCGCATCGTCAAAATCTTTTGCATCTTTCGGGTCGATGGTGAAAGTGGTCACCGACCGCATATCACGACGGTTTTTGATTTCCTCTTCTTTGATTTCAACATCGAGTTCTTCGGCTTCTCTTTTGACTTCTTCCGGAAAATCAAGCGGCAGATTGTATTCGACCAAAATTGAATTCATTTCTGCATCTGTTGATTCCGGATCACCAAGGATTTCAACAATTTCTCCAAACGGATGATCTGCATCGTCCGGCCAGTCTCTGAGTTCGACGATTACTTTCTGACCGTCTTCGGCTTTGTTAAATTTTTCTTTCGGTATATAAAAATCAACCGGAATTGCACGTCTGTCGGTTACCACAAAACCGTATTTTCCGCTGGTTTGTTTTTCAAAAATTCCGGTAAACAGTTTTTTGAATCGTTTGAGCACGGCGGTTACTTCGCCTTCTGTACGCTGTCCCTTTTTGGTGTTCGGATAAACAAATATCTGAACCAAATCGCCCTGAAGCGCATTTTTTCTTTTGTTTTTTGGAATTTGAATGTCTTCATCCATTCCGTCAACTTCCACATAAGCTGTACCGCTTTGTGTGATGTCGATGGTCCCGACTAACTGATGTTTGTCCAGATTGAGACTGAATTTTCCACGTTCTTTTTCCTGAATTTTTTCGGCAGCTGCCAATGCAGTCAGATCTTTGATCAGCAGATCGCGCTGATTGCTGTTTGTAATTTTCAGACCCGACGCAATCTGTTTGTAATTCATTGATTTGCCGGGATGCTGCAGCAGAAATTCAATGATATTTCCGCTGTATTTTCCGATTGTCGTTCGTTTATTTTTTGAATGATGTTTTTTCTTTGACATTCTTTATTTAATAGGTTGTAAAGTTAAACTTTCAGTTCTATAGTCTGATGACTTTTTTAAGTTTTCAATTGAATTTCTGAGATTTGATCAATTATAAAACCAAAATAATCGATTCGGATGTGAAGCATAATTTTTTATGTACTTTTGACAGATTCAATTGAATTATGCAGAATATTCCAAAATACAGGACTTATCTGATCAATCTGGACAGAGCTGTTGATAGGCTCGAACGGATGAAAATCGAATTTGAAAAAACAGGAATCGATTATGAAAGAATTTCTGCCGTCGATGCAAAAAAACTGACAGGAGACGAATACATCGTCAAAAACGAATATGACAGAGATCTGATTCCGGGTGAAATTGGCTGTTATCTGAGTCATGTTGAAACCCTTCAAAAGTTTTTGGATACCGATGCCGAATTTGCACTGATCATTGAAGATGATGCTGTTTTGCCAGAAAATTTAAAATCAATCCTAGAAGAAACGCTTTCTCAATATGATGAGTTGGATCAAAAAAATCGTTGGGATGTCCTCAAACTCAGCAGCAGAAGACGTTATATAAAAATTAAGGATGTCAGAAATACTGACCGTTTTATAGGTGTCTGCGGAACCAGTATTCCGATTACAACGATTGCAGCAGTTTGGACAAGAAACGGTGCAAAAAAGTTTTTGGACAAAACGATTCATCAAAAACCGGTTATCAGAAGACCGATCGACTGCGAGCTGCAGCATCCCTGGGAATATGATCTGAAAATTTACAATCTGCTTCCTTCGCTGATCAAAGGTTTTCCGGCAGATTCACAGATTCAGCACGATCCTGCACTCAGAAAATCAAAATTATTCAGACAGATCAGTTATGAAGCAAAAAGAATTATTCCGAAATACAATTATTATATATCCAATTTTGGATTCAAAGCTTTTTGGAACAGTTTTGTTTTGAAAAAAGTCGATAAAATCTGATTACGAACAGCTGATTTTGTCCACACGTTTGTCGTGTCTTCCGCCTTCGTATTGTGTATTCAGAAATACATCAAGCATTTCAATCGCATACTCATAAGCCACAAAACGGGCAGGAAAAGCAATGATATTTGCATTGTTGTGCTGACGGCTGAGTCTTGCAATGTCCGTATTCCAGCAAAGTGCACATCTGATCTGCTGATGTTTGTTGGCGGTCATGCTCACGCCCTGGCCGCTTCCGCAAAGAAGTACACCCAGATCTGCTTCCTGATTTTCAACCGCAGAAGAAACCGGATGTGCAAAATCGGGATAATCAACAGAATTTGTTGAAAATGCTCCAAAATCCTGAACTTCAATACCTTTGTCTGTTAAGTATTGTTTAATTTTCTCTTTGTATTCAAATCCTGCATGATCAGAACCGATGGCTATTTTCATAATTTTATAGTTATTAACATCCAATTTTTTCAAAAATTACAATTGATTCATTTTCAATCACGACGAGTTTTAAAAATTTGTTGATAAACCGTCCATTAGTTTTTACAGATTCGGTGTCTGAATTTTTGGATTTGTAAAAACAGTTTTTGATTAAAAATATTTCAATTCAAGTCAAGTAAAACTTTTCATTTTGGCACGTTTCTTATCCACATCTTTATCCGCAGCTTTGACAAATCAATTTATCAAAAAAATCGAATTTCAACAATTAACAAAGAATGTTGATAAGCTTACAATCGTCTCATTCAAAAGCAAAATTACAAAAACGATTTTGTTAATTATGCAATGGTAAATTAAACTGAAATTTAGTTATCCACATATCAACAGCGCTATATATACATCATCATTTTCTTTTTTTAAATTTTTAAAAATATATGATGATATATATTGGTTTGTGCAAAACAAAAATCGCTGATGCCGATTTATTTTTTAATTTTGTTTCAGTCAATAACCGCTTAAAAAAATTTCTATGAAAACGATTGATGATTTCAACTTCAAAGATAAGAAAGTTCTGATCAGAGTTGATTTTAATGTTCCGCAGGACGAGAATCTGAATGTAACCGATTCCACCAGAATTTTGGCTTCAAAACCAACCATTGAAAAGGTTTTGAACGATGGCGGAGCTGTGATTCTGATGACCCATTTGGGCAGACCAAAAGACGGATTTGAAGATAAATTTTCACTGACACACATCGCGCCGGCGGTCAGCAAAGCTTTGAATGCACCGGTCACGGTTGCCAATGCAATTGTTGGTGAAGATGCACTAAAAAAATCAGCTGAGTTGAAACCCGGACAAATTTTGATGCTTGAAAATCTGAGATTCAACAAAGAAGAATTGGCGGGTGATGAAGAATTGGCGAGAAGAATGTCGAAACTGGGCGATTTTTATATCAATGATGCTTTTGGGACGGCGCACAGAAATCATGTTTCAACTTCGGTACTTGCAAAATATTTTCCAAACGCAAAATGTTTCGGTTATCTGCTGGCAGGTGAACTGATTGCAATCGATAAAATTCTGAAATCAAACCGTCATCCGGTGACTGCAATTTTGGGCGGTGCAAAAGTTTCATCAAAAATTACAATCATCGAAAACATACTTCCAAAGATTGATAATCTGATCATCGGCGGCGGAATGACTTATACTTTTATTAAAGCCAAAGGCGGAAAAGTTGGAAATTCACTGGTGGAAGAGGATAAACTCGATGTGGCCTTGAAGGTAATGGAAGAATGCAAAAATCACAGAGTGGGTCTGTATCTTCCGGTTGACAATGTGGTGGCTGATTCTTTCAGCAATGATGCAAAAACACACATCACGCCGGTCGATGAAATTCCGGATGGCTGGATGGGACTGGATGTCGGACCGAGAACGGATGAAATTTTTTCTGAAGTGATTTTACAGTCAAAAACGATATTGTGGAACGGTCCGGTCGGTGTATTTGAAATGCCGAATTTTGCAAAAGGAACCATCAAATTGGGTGAAGCCATAGCAGAAGCAACCAAAAACGGTGCATTTTCACTGGTTGGCGGTGGCGACTCTGCAGCATTTGTAAAACAATACGGATTTACAGATAAAGTCAGCTATGTTTCAACCGGTGGCGGCGCAATGTTAGAAAGTCTGGAAGGAAAAGAACTGCCGGGTGTAAAAGCTATGCTGGCTTAAAAAATCAGTCAAAATTAAATTTTTCGGCTGCTGATTTGTCAACATCCATCTGTCTGATCAATTCTTCAACAGAATCAAATTTCTGATCATCCCTGAGTTTTTTAAAGAATTCCAGTTTGATTTCTTTTCCGTAGATATCATGGTCAAAATCAAGTATATAAACCTCAACTCTTTTTTCGTTTGTATTTGTTACAGTGGGTCTTGTACCTATACTGAGCAGGCCTTTGAAAACTTCATCACCGATAAAAACTTTGACGACATAAACACCGTTTCCGGGAATCAGTTTGTATTTTTCA
The DNA here is from genome assembly GCA_019455045.1 of Flavobacteriia bacterium. Classification (GTDB taxonomy): domain Bacteria; phylum Bacteroidota; class Bacteroidia; order Flavobacteriales; family Weeksellaceae; genus Moheibacter. Next base: position 29,362 of record JACFND010000015.1, on the reverse strand, counting down.
ACTTTTAGATTTGCGGTCGGATAGCCGAATGTCCTGCCGAGTTTGTCACCGTCCACCACAGTTCCTTTGAGACTGTAATTTCGGTTCAGACCTTTTTTTGCAAATTCAAGATCGCCTTTCAAAAGCGAATTTCTGATTTGGGTTGAACTGATATGATTGTCTCCGGATTTGATTTCATCGACTTTTACACAGTCAAAACCGTAGATTTTTGACAGCCGGCTCAATTCCTGAAAGTCACCTGAACGATCTTTTCCAAAATGATGGTCATAACCGATCACCATGCTGTGGATACCGATTTCATCGACCAGAAGCTTTACAAAATCATCTGCGCTGAGCTGTGAAAATTCTTTTGTAAACGGATGAATGATCAGATTTTGAAGACCGTAATTTTTCAGCAGTTCTGTTTTTTCGTCCTCCAGTGTCAGCAGCTGCAGACTGTCGGCGCCTTTGTTGAGTGTAATCCTGGGATGAGGCTCAAAAGTGAGCAGTACGCTTTCGCCTCCGATTTCTTCAGCAATCCGGTTGAGCTGGCTGATGATGGCCTGATGACCGAGATGAATGCCGTCATAGACACCGAGTGTAAGTACCGGATTTTTTATGTGTTTTGCTTCAGAAATATTTTGAAAAACTTTCATCGGCTGCAAAGTTAAGCTGTTTCTGAATATTGGTTTGGATAAAACCGTTTTAAATCGATTTGAATTCGATCGTCATATCCATTTTTTTGCCTTCTTTGCTGAGTTTCATTTTCATCAGACCGTCTTTTGTAAATCCGGTTTTCCGATCGAGTTTGTAGGTACCTTCAAATGCGCTGTCTTCATCGTCTTTGTTGAGAAAACCGGTTGTTTTGATCTGTACGAAATCAACCGTTATTTTTTCAAGAGTCATATTCATTTCCATATTTCCCAGTCCTTCAAGCGGTCTGTCTGCTGTCCAGCTGTCGCCGACACCCACAGCATGTTCGGGCAGCGGAAGGGTTACAGAACCGAGATCTCCGGTCTGGTCGCTGGTGAAATTTCCGGGAAGTTTGAATTCGAGCACTCTGCCCATCTGATCCATTTTCATCAAAACCGGATTTTCGAGCAGCCCTTTCATCTGTCCGCTCAGTATGGAACCCATCGGGTTTTGTTCTTTTGAATCCGAATCAAATTCCATTTCCATCACACCCGCCCGGATATTCATTTTGATCGATTTGTATTTCATTTCGTAGGTAAAAACCGAATCTTCACGATTGACAACCGCCATATCGATTTTTGAAATCATATTGACATTCATTTCATCATCATCTTCAGATTTCATATTGAGCGTCACCATCAGGTTTTGAGTGTCACCCACCTTGGGTTTCAGCCGGATCAAAACTTTTTCGCCCAGCAGTCCGGGCGCGGTCTCTATCGACTGTTCACCTGAAGGCCCGGCTTCGGAAATTCTGTTGCAGCCGATAAATGCAAAAGAAACGACGGTCAGAATCAAAATAAGTTTTTTCATAATCAGTCAAATTAAGGAATACAATATACGCCTAAAAATAAAAAACCCCGAAAAAATTTTCCGGGGCAATGGTCTTTGAGGACAACTAAAAATTTAATCATTAAAACCAAAATTATTTGGCAGCAGTCCGGCAGTATGGGTTCCGATCAGATTTCCTGTTGTGGTATAAATCAAAACTTTACCGTCTGAAGTGTAATCTCCGGCATCGCCGATATAAACTTTTCCGTTGCTGACAGCCATTCCGTAGGCACCAAACACGCCCTGAGAAGAAGTTGAGAACAGTGTGGTGCTGTTGCTAATATCGAGCATATCAACCGCTTTTACAATGTCTGCTTCGGTATAATAAAGCATATTTCCGTCGGTCACCAGTTTGGTAGGATGAACTCCAAGCGGAAATTGTACAGTGGAAATCTGCAGATTGGTATTTGTATCAAACAAAATCATACTGCCGACGGTTTCGTCACCTGACCATGCCGGTTTTCCGCTGCAGAGCACATACAGAAAATCATTTGAAGCAATCAGAGACTCGGGTACGTCACCGGTTTGTATGCTTGATGAAACAGAATTGGTTCCCGGATTGATGACAGAAATTGTATTTCCAAAATTCCATCCGCCCATGTGTGCTACATAAAGCAGATTATTGACAGAAACGATCTGTTCGGGTCCTTCAGCCACCGGAATGGTTGAGCTGACAGTGAAATTTGAAAGATTGATAACCGCCACAAAATCATCTGACGGATCGGTCGGATCGCCCCAATTGGTCACATAACCTTTGCCGTTGAGGATGGTCATATATCTCGGATTGACCAATCCTGTGCTGACAGTTCCCAGTTTTTCAAATGAATAACGGTTAACCACTTCAACTTTTGCAGAACCGTTTAACACGATAAATGCATAATCACCGTCCATATAGATGCTCTGTGCCACATCACCCAGCGGTTCGTTGTTGATCAGAGAGAAGATATCGTGGGTCACAACACCTTCGTTTGACAAAAAGTCAACCGATGCATTTCCGGCACCGAAATTTCCTTCGTTCAAAATAAAAATACCGTGCTGAAACGCAGCTTCGTCGGGGGTTGGCTGCGTATCATCATCATCGCTGCTGCATGAAGCCAAAAACAGGGCTGACAGTGCCAGTCCAAAGCTTAAAAATTTTCTGAATTTTTTCATTTTTTAAAATTTTAAATTGATATAGACATTATAATTTCTTCCGGGCATCCACCGATTCATCACATTCTGATAGGCTTCGTCCCAAATATTTCTGAGCTGTACACCCAGCATCAGATTTCTTTTTTGACCAAAATTCCATTCTGCACCGAGATTGGAAATATTGTATCCTTTGATTTCTTTTGTGTTTTGAGAATCGGTATAAACTTTTCCGTTCAGTATCAGCTGATAATAAGCCGAAAAACGTTTGTACGAATATCCTGCCGAAACGGTTGCCCTGTGAAAAGGCACATAAATCAGCTGTTTCCCAAGATTTTTATTTTCTGATTTTGTATAAGCATAAGACGCGTTCAGATTGAAATTGTGGCTGTTGAATTCAAGGTGATAATCCAAAACAGCTTCAATTCCTTTGATGCTGACTTTGCCCACATTTTCAGGTACCGAAATACTTCCGGCAGGAATCCACTGGATCAGATTTGTAACCTCATTGCTGTAAGCGTTCAAATTGATGTTGAAATGATTGAATTTGAATTGATTTCCGATTTCATACTGATAAGAAGTTTCCGGTTTCAAATCCGGATTTCCGCTGCCCGGCCAAAACAAATCGTTAAAAGTCGGCATTCTGAAATCTTTTGAGGTATTGAAACTGATTTTGTAAAAATCAAATGCATCCCAACTGATCCCCAATGAATACAAGAACGGCGCAGTATAACTGTCAGAAAATTCCTGACGGACACTTGCTTCATACAACAGTTCTTTAATCGGTCTGTGTTTGAAAAACAATCCTGCCGATGCCGTATTTCTTTTTGCAAATTTTATGCTCGAACCCTTCACACGGCTGTAATCATAGTCGGCCACCAGACCGGCATAAATATTTTTGATTTTGTAATTCAGATTGTATTTTGCAATCCAGCTTTCCGAGTTTCCAAATTCATAAATTTTTGAATGAATGTTCGGATAATATTTGAATTCCTCACCCAGGCGAACGAGTTTGAGTTCTGATGAAAAGCGGCCAAATCCGCCGATCCATTCGATCATGCTGCGTGTATTGTAATCGTGATATTTTGTTGGCAATGCATTGGCTGAAATCAGTGAAAACTGACGATCGCCGTCAAAAAGATTTCCGAGAAATCTCAGTTCGTTTTTCGGATTGATTTTATAAGCTGCGCCAAGGCTCAGACTGTTGTTGTAATATTTTCCGTTCAGATTTTTCCGGTCTGAATTCGGATATTTGAAATCATTGTCTGATCCGGCTCTTCCGATATTTAAATTCAAGCTGATTTTGTCGTCTGACCAGCTCGATTTGAAATCTGTTGAATAAGTATCAAAACTTCCGTAAGCCGCAAAAAGACGGTTTTCAAGACCTTTATTGTAATTCAGTTCATTGTTCAGATGCACACTTCCGCCGATTGCACCGCTTCCGTAAGCGATACTTCCGCCGCCCGCTCTGATGACCAGATTGTCGTAGGCCAGCGGATTGACCGTATTAAAATCGGTCTGTCCGAGCGTTCTTGAATTGATATTGATTCCGTTCCAGATCACTGCTGTCTGAGAAGCGGTCGTACCTCTGAACGAAGGCGAGGAAACCATTCCCGGACCATTTTCCTTCAGATAAATCAGTGAATTAAAATTCAGCAGTGTGGTCAGCGAACTTCCGTTTCTTTGAAGAATTGAATCCGAAAGCACTGTTTTTTCTTTGGTTTCTGCAAAATTCAAATACGAATCAGACAAAAAAGCACCGTCAAGACCGATGGTATCCTGCTGTGCATTTGAGATGCCGGAACCGAAAATTAAAACCGAAATTAAAACAAACTTTTTCATAGTGTCCGCTGCCTTTCCGCCGAAAGCATTCAATTAAGGGTTTATAAACCGGCAGGTTTCCTGGCTTGTTCAGCTTTTCGCCTTCCCATACACCTTTGGTGTACAGTGGCATGCAGTAAAAGCATCTTTTTGAACTTACAGTTGCGGGGACAGCTTCGGATTCTCACCGAAATTCCCTTTTCATCCCGTCGTCACCGACGGGACACCGATTCGTTGCAAATATACAATTAAGAATAATATTGATGAATCCGAAATTTATAATTATTGGATAATCAAAAAAATAAGCTATTTTTGTTTATACTAAATTCTATAATTATGGATGAAAACGCTACAAATCAGAGACCCGCAGGAGGCGGTTCGCAATCCGGAATGGATGAAAAAACAATGGGGATCGTAAGTTATCTGACCTTGATCGGATGGATCATCGTACTTGCCACCCGAAAAGAAAAAACAGAATATACAAGTTTCCATCTCAGACAGAATGCGGGATTGATTTTGTTGTCTCTGGCAATTTACATTGTTGTTTTGATTTTAATATTTGTGCTTCCGTTTATCGGATTAGTTGCCAATATTTTATATCTCGGTTTGTTGGTTCTCTGGCTGATCGGACTTTTGGGAGCGATCAACAACGAAAAGAAACCGGTTCCGATTTTTGGCAGCATGTTTCAGGATTGGTTCAAAACCATGTTTTAAAAATGAATTGAAGATTTATTAAAAGAACAAATCTGCAAACTTTAACGGTTCCTTTGAGAGCCGATTACTAAATTCCACAAAAAAAGACCTCTCTTCTGAAGGTCTTTTTTTTATTGCTTTTTGATGATCTGAATTTATTTGATCAGAAATTTCTTTGAATAAGCTTTTCCGTCTTTGTCTTTGAATACTGCGATATAAAATCCGTTTGGCAGACCCTGAAGCGAAACGCTTCCTTTCACATCCAGTTTGTCTTTCTGAATCAGTTTTTTGCCGGCTGCATCAAACACAACCACCGAATTTGTATAAGGAGTCAGATTACCCAAATCATAGATCAGATTTCTGTCTTTTACGGCAATCATCAGATTTGGCGCATCGGTATCGTTTGTGCCCATATTGGCAACTTTTGCGGTTTCGATCAGATATTCAAGACCGAGTTTTGCAAATTTCACAGAATGAACCGCGGTGCTTCCCATCGCTTCATAAGTATCGTTTGTGGTGTGGATATTCGGATTGTCTTCACCCATCGCCGCTTCAAACGGGAATGAAGCCATATATCCGTTTTCGGTCCAGCTCACATGATCTGAACAGGCGTAACCGCAATAAGAGAAATCATAAGTAATCTGATGCTCGCCGCTTGAATTATAATGTTCAAGCAGATCGATCAGATACAGATTGAGCACGCCCGAAGTGTAGGCACCGTCGGCAATAATCGCAATATCAAATGCAGAACCGTTGTAATTGGTCATATCGAACTGAACCACAGATTTCACGTCTTTGTTGGCATTTGCATAGCTTTCGGCAATATCGGCAGAACCGTACAAACCGATTTCTTCGGCTGCATAACCCATAATCTGAACGGTACGTTTCGGATGAAAATCATTTGCAAGCAGTACTCTCAGGATTTCAGTCAGCGTTGCAATGCCCGATCCGTTGTCGTCCGCACCGGGTGCATAATTCTGAATCCAGTAATCACCGCTGTCCAAATGTCCGCCGATTATTACATATTCATCCGGAAATTCGCTGCCTGGTATGGTCAGTATCACCGAAATCTGATCTGTAAAACCATGGTTGAAAGCTTCTACCGTAATGTCGCCTCGGCCAGCATCGTCAGCCATTCCCTGCCACCAGCTTTTGATGTCGTAAGACGCCTGAACACCGGTTGGCTTGGTGTTAAATCTTGTTCCGTAATTTTGAAGCGTTACAATTGTATTTCCGATATTGGTCGCATCGGGCTGACCGATGACCTGGTTGACATAAGCATCCTGATCGATCGTAAAATCAAGAATCTTCATATTTGATTCATTGACTTTATTGATGGCACCGATGGCGGAATTTTTGTCTTTTCTGAAAATATAACCGGGTCCGTGCAGGTTTCCGTTTTCTTTCAGTTTCACAGAAACTTCTTTGGTCATATAAACTGCTGAAACAGAATTTTTAGTTTCCAGAATCTGAATCTGTTCCGGAAATTCTGATTTCAGAGTCTGTGCACTCTGCGAATCGGTTGTCGCATAAAACCAATCTGAGTTTTGCGCGTAGGCGCTGACTGCCATTGTTGAAACCAACAGCAGTAAATAGAATTTTTTCATTGTGTTAATCATTTGATGGACTACGAAAGTAAGTATAATTATTTTTTCCGAAAGTTTTTTTTGAAATTATTTAAAAATTCAAAATACTTTCAGCATCAGCCATAAAGTCAATTATAAATGTGAATTGACAATGACTGTTTTAAGATTTTTTGACTTTAAATGAATTCAGCCAGATTATTTCAGCAGGAATTTTTTCGAGAAATTCTTTCCGTTTGAATCTTTAAAAATTGCAACATAAGCACCGGCAGGAACTGATTTCATTGAAATTTTTCCGTTGTTATCGGGTTTTTCAACCGATTTGATTTTCTGACCGTCCGAACCGAAAATTACAACCGAATCCAGCTGACCGTTAAAATTATCAAACCGATAAACAAGATCTCTCTGATCAATTGCAATTTGAAGTTTTGGCGCATTCAGATCGGCTGTTGAAAGATTTGATGATTTTGCAATTTCAATGACAAATTCCAATGCGATTTTTACAAATTTGGCAGAATGTGAAGCATCGTTGCCCATCGCCGCAAAGGTATCATTGGTCGTATGGATATTCGGATTTGAATCTTCAAATGCGGATTCCATCGTGAATGAAGCATTGAAACCGTTTTGCGTCCAGCTCGCATGGTCTGAGCAGGCGTAATTGCATTTTGAAAAACCGTAGGTGATGATATGATCGCCCGAAGAATTGTAATGTTCGAGCAGATCAATCAGAAACAGATTCAATTCGGCTGAAGTATAAGCACCGTCGTTGTTGATCGCGGTGTCAAAACTTGAACCTTTGTAATTGGTCATATCCAACTGAAGCACCGCCAGCACATTTTTTGATTGATTTTTGTAGGTTTCTGCAATATCGGCCGAACCGTACAAACCGATTTCTTCAGCAGCATAACCCATGATCTGAACTGTTTTTTTCGGATGAAAATTATTGGCAAGCAATATTCTCAGAGTCTCGGTCAGTGTTGCAATTCCCGAAGCATTGTCGTCAGCGCCGGGTGCAAAATCCTGAATCCAGTAATCACCGCAGTCCAAATGACCGCCGATCACAACGATTTCGTCAGGTGAAACACTGCCGGGAATGGTCACAATCACCGAAACCTGATTGGTAAATCCGTGATTGAATTCCTCAACCGAAATATCTGTCCGTCCGGCATCATCGACCAAAGCCTGCCACCAGTTTTTGATATCGTGAGAAGCCTGAACACCAGATGGTTTGGTATGAAAACGGGTTCCGTAATTTTCAAGCGTAACGATCGTGTTTGCAATATTGTCAACATTGACCTGGGAAATACACTGATTGACAAATGCATCCTGATCGATGGTGAAATCAAGAACCATTGCAGCATTGCGGCTGTCGACGGTTTCTGTATGTTCGTTTGCTGTTGTGAAAGGTCCGCTGGTCTGTGCCGAAAGGAGGATTCCCAAAGAAAATATCAATGGGCTAAAAATTTTTTTCATTGGAATTAATCGTTCAATTTGAAACGAATGTACGTAATTTTTTTATTTTCTTCCAGAAAGCGTTTTTCATAAAATGTTTGAACCGATGTGATTTCTTCGGGCAGTTCGCGGTTGTCGGGATGATACACATCGTGGCTCGAAATCAGCACCGGATGACCGAGCAGCTGAAGGATTCCGTGTGTATAACCGTGCAAAAATTCGCTGTCGGTTTTGAGGTGGATCAGACCGTTTTTCTTCAGAATCCGTTTGTATTTCTTTAAAAATTCAGGATGTGTCAGTCTGTGTTTTGTTCGTCTGTATTTGATCTGAGGATCGGGAAAAGTAATCCAGATCTCGCTGACCTCATTTTCTGCAAATGCATAATCAACCAGCTCGATTTGAGTTCTGAGAAAAGCGGCATTGGGCAGATTATTTTCAATGGCTGTTTTTGCACCTCTCCAGAATCTTGCGCCTTTGATATCGATTCCGATAAAATTTTTCTCAGGATATTTTTCGGCCAAAGCGACTGTATATTCACCTTTTCCGCAGCCGAGTTCGAGCACGATCGGATGATTGTTTTTAAAAACCGTTTTGTTCCAGTTTCCTTTCAGTTCGAAACCGCAAATCATCTCATCCCTTTTGGGCTGAAATACATTGTCAAAAGTCTTGTTTTCGGCGAACCTTTTCAGTTTGTTTTTTCCCATATTCGGTTATGGTTCAGGCGGCGAAATTAAGTCTTAAAAAAAAATTGTCCAAATTTGCTGAAATTATTTGCAGAACTAAAAATTGAACTTATATTTGCAGTCCCTTTTTGAGCGGATAAGTTCAATAAAACGGGAGCATAGCTCAGCTGGTTCAGAGCATTCCGACTTCCAGTCGGAAGAGTCGGGGTGTCGAATCGATGAGATATAAAAAAAATAGGGAGCATAGCTCAGCTGGTTCAGAGCATCTGCCTTACAAGCAGAGGGTCGGGGGTTCGAACCCCTCTGCTCCCACAAAAATCCTGGTATTTCCAGGATTTTTTTGTTATGTATTATTTGTACATTTTATATTCTCAAAGTTTAGATAAATTTTATATTGGTGTTTCTTCAAATCCGGAAGAAAGATTTTAAAAAAACATTTTTCAGATTATATGGGTTAAACGTTTATTCAATTTTCCCCTCAACCGTCAGCACCATCTCGCCTTTCAGATTTCTCTGTTCCGAGATTTGATGGAGTTCTTCCAGACTTCCTCTCAGCGTTTCCTCAAATTTCTTTGAGATCTCTCTCGACAGACTTGCTTTTCGGTCACTGCCGAAATATTCTGACAGATCTTTGAGCGTTTTTGAAATCTTGTGCGGTGATTCATAAAAAATCATTGTCCGTTTTTCTTCTTTCAGCTCGTTGAGTTTGGTCTGTCTTCCTTTTTTGACCGGAAGAAATCCGATAAATACAAATTCGTTTGAAATCAGACCCGAAACCGTCAAGGCCGGAACAAAAGCGGTTGCACCGGGCAGTGCAATTACTTCGATACCATTTTCAACACAGGCACGAGTCAGCAAAAATCCGGGATCCGAAATTCCGGGTGAGCCGGCATCAGTAATCAGCGAAATCGTTTTTCCTTCTTTGAGCAGACCGATGATTTCTTGGGTAATCTGATGTTCATTGTGCATGTGATAAGACCGCATTTGGGTCGAAATATCATAATGTTTCAGCAGTATGCCGCTGGTGCGCGTATCTTCAGCCAAAATCAAATCCGATTCATTCAGTGTTTCAATCGCTCTGAACGTCATGTCTTTTAAATTTCCGACAGGTGTGGGAACCAAATAGAGTTTTCCGGCCATGTGGCGAATTTAGTTTGAAAAATTGAAAATTGATTTAAAACGCATCAAATCCAATCAAATATTTCTAAATTAGGACATTAATTCAACACAAATGAGAAAATTTTATCTGTTAATCGTATTCGGTTTTCTTGGTTTTTCTGCCAATTTACATGCGCAGGAATTTCTTCCAAAAGGATTAACGCCGGAAGAACAAAACCTGATTTCAAGTTATCAGTTCACCGGGACTCAGTATACGCCACCGCCTTCATCGCCTGTACGGACGGCTGCTCAGTGGGAAGAAGTGGAGTATTTGTTGTTGCGCTGGACTCCAAATTTTCAAAATATACAGCGTCAGATTGTGGAGGCGGCAATTGACGAATGCAAAGTGATCATCGTAACCCAAAATCAGTCTGCTGTTGCAAATTATCTGACCTCAAACGGAATTGATATGACCAACGTGGAGTTTTTGAACACCGGTTCAAACAGCATCTGGATCAGGGATTATTCGGCCAATACCGTTTATACTAACGATGTGGGAGAATTGGCCTACATTGATTGGATTTACAATCGGCCGCGGCCTTTGGACAATATCATGCCTGCTGCCGTCGCCGATTATTTGGATATTCCGCTTTATGTTACCGATACAGCTCCGGCTGATTTGGTCAATACCGGAGGAAATTTTATGTCAGACGGATTGGGCAATGCCTTTGCTTCTGAATTAATTCTGGAAGAGAATGAGGCAGGGAACCCTTATGGCGTATCACCCAAAACCGAAGCTGAAATTGATCAGATTGTGCATGATTATATGGGAATTAACTCGTACCGGAAGATGGAAACCCTGCCCTATGACGTGATTCACCACATCGATATGCACATGAAACTGCTCGACGAAGAAACGATTTTGGTGAGCAAATATCCCGAAGGAGTTGCAGACGGACCGCAGATTGAAGAAAACATCAATTACATCACCGGTACATTTCAAACGCCGTTTGGGAATGATTATGAAATCAAATGGATTCCGGCTCCGCCAAGCTCCGGCGGGCAATATCCCAATAACGGTGGTGCCTACCGGACTTATACCAACGCCCTGATTCTGAACAAAACGGTTTTGGTGCCGACTTATCGGCCGGAAGTTGACGCAGAAGCGCTTCAAATTTGGGAGGAGGCAATGCCGGGCTATAGGATTGTGGGCATTGATGTGGACAATTCAGACGAACCTTTGATCAATTCAAGCGGAGCAATTCATTGTATCACACATACCGTTGGTGTAGCTGATCCGTTGTGGATTGTTCATGAGAAATTAAGAGAAGTCGGAACGTATTCCAATATTCCCGTAGAAGCACAAATCAAACATATTTCGGGAGTCGCACAGGCCAAAGTTTTTTGGAGACAAGCCGGCGAAACTGCCTTTCAGGAAGCTGCTATGACAAATGTTTCGGATGATAACTGGCTGGCTGAACTGACGGTTCCTGCCGATTCGGAAGAAATTGATTATTACATTTGGGCAGAAGCCAATTCCGGAAAATCAATAGCACGTCCTATGCCTGCGCCCGAGGGATACTGGACTTTCACCGTGAACGCAATGTCCACTTCCGAATGGGCTTCACAGAACATCAAAGGACCCTATCCAAATCCGGCAAAAGACAAAGTCCATTTTGAATTGAAAGATATTCCCGGCAAAGTGAATATTTCAATTTACAATCTGACCGGACAGAAAATTTATCAGAACGCGATTGAAAATGCAGACGGAAAAATCACCTTGATTTTGAATTCATCCTGGAACGGCGTTTACATTGTGAATTTCGAAGGTGAATTTGGAAAAGTGACAAGGAAGCTTGTCGTAAAATAAGTCTTCAGAAATTCCTCCCAAAACGGAGAGAAAAAAAGAAAATAACAGAAATGCCGTGAAAAGGCGTTAGAAAATATACTTTTTCACGGTGTGTTTTTGTATCTTTATTTTAAATTAAGAAAAGATGCTTTATCAATCTGTTCGGGATAAAATTGATTCACTGCGACAGGAATACGCCATTCTTTCAACCGGAAATGCTGTGTTTCTGAAAGAGATTGCGCTGGCAGAAATTCCTGAAATGGTTTATAACTCCAATGCCATTGAGAATTCAACCCTTAGTTTGGAAGATACCGAAATAATTCTGGCAAATGGAGAATTGAACAGAAGTGTGAGCATTCGTGAAATTTTTGAAGCAAAAAATTTAGCTGAAATTACCCGGGAGTTGCTTGAAAAGCCTTTTCAGAAACTGACCGCTGATTTGATTTTGGATCTGCACAAAAAATTGGTGACAAACATAGACAACAGCATTGCCGGAAGGTGGAGAAGCGGAAAAGAATGGGTAAGGGTTGGGAATCATTTGGGAGCAAATCCTTTGTTTGTTCCAAATCTTATGGAAGAATTGGTGGCTGAATATAATTCGGATAACCAAACTTATTTTCTGGATAAAATTGCTCATTTCCATGCTGAATTTGAAACCATACATCCATTTTTGGACGGAAATGGCAGAATGGGGCGATTGCTGATCAATCTGCAATTGATGCATATTGGTCTTCCGCCCATAATCGTTCAAAGCAAAAGTAAAAGAAGTGATTATTATCCATTATTTTCTAATTATCCGGTAACGATGAATTACAACGGATTCAGCCAGCTTTTTGCTTTGCTGTTAATTGAATCTTTGCATAAAAGAATGACAATGCTTACTGCAAAAAAGATAATTCCGCTTTCTGTTTGGGCCAAAAACAAGGGTATTAAGGGCAATATTGCTGCAAACAAAGCGAAACGACAGACCATCCCTGCTTTTCGACTGAAAGGAAAATGGATGATTGATGAGAATTTTAAGGATTAAATAATTCAAAACTACTCTGAATAGTATTCTTTACCGCTTTGGTCTGCGTAGCATACAAAGTTTCCGTTTTCGTCAAAGAGTTTGATAAGAACAAAACCTTCCTGTCCGTAATTCATTCTGACCGCCATTGGAAACAGGTCAAAGACTGCTTCTGTTCTGATCTCCGGAATTTGTCCGCCGGGTCTTGCGTTTCTTACGATTAATGCATATTTGTCGCCTGTTTTCAGAACAGAACCCTGTAACCAGTTGTCCCAATCTCCCCAGAAAATTTCATCATAGATGGTAGGCAGGACTTCGGAAATTTCACCACGATTGTAAAGTTTTAAACCTTGTTTTCCGTCTTTGAAAACCGAAAAATGATAGTAATCCCTGCCGTCAAAACGCTTTTCAGTAAAATACAGCTCACTGTTCTTTTTGGGTAAAAAATATTTACGGCCTTTGTATTTTGCTTCACGTATTGATTTTTTGACAGTTTCGCCTTCCTGCGGACTGTATTCTTCTTTTGGCCCTGGTCTTGGAGGCGCCGCTTCACCGCCCCATATACCCCTGTCTTGGTTTTCCATGCCTAACAGCTTACCGTATTCATCTTGTAGCGGCTCGATTTCTTTATCGGAATTGACTTTAAAGGTCTTTTTATCCTGTTGAATATCAATTTGTTTTCGTTTTCCGTCACTTGTATTGTAAATGATTGAAACCGTGAGATCTGCAGCACTGAATTTTTCTTCAAATTTTACTTTTGAAAGGATGGTCCGGATAAACTTTTGAGATTTCTTATTGTAAAGCTGGAGCGTAAAAAGCTCATTTTCATCAAAAGAACCAATTAACAAATCATCTGTTTCAGCGCTTATTTTCTCAAATTCATGGAAACTTTCCAAAATGTCAATCTGATCTTCTGTAAATAATTTTTTGCCTGAATAGGTGAATAAATTGTAGCGTGTATAGAAATCATCTTCCCATTCATACTTTGTATTGTTGGGCGTCAGTACATATTTCCCTGCTTTGATGAAATCTTTGTTTATATGGTAATCGCTGTATTCCTGATTTTCAAGAATGATTTTTCCTTTGTAAATCAGGGTAGAAAATGCATTTGCGTTTTTGTATTTGTATCCCTGCCAGAAATCGTCATCACCGTAATTCAGTTCCAATACGTCAAATTGAGGCTCTACGACCGTCTTTCCGCTGTTGTCCACCAGACCAAACAGTTCGCCGGTTCTGTACGGAATATAAAATTTTTGTGCCCGGATTTGGACGGCAAAGCTCCAAACCAGGATCCAAAATAAAAATTTTCTCATTTTCTAAATTACTTGACCTGTGCAGACAATTCCATCATTCGGTTGATCGATCTTTCTGCTCTTACCCTCAGGTCTTCGTCGATCAGAATTTCGGGCAATTCATATTTCATACACAGATAGATTTTCTCGATCGTATTTCGTTTCATAAAGAAACATTCGGAACAGTTGCAGCTGTTGTCTTCGTCTGTCATCGCCGGAATCAGTTTTTTTCCGGGAGCCAGTTTCTGCATTTCGTGAAGGATTCCGGCTTCTGTAGCAACGATAAATTCTTCGGCTTCGTCTGTTTTGATAAAGTTGAGCAGTCTTGAAGTCGAACCGATAAAATCAGATGCATTCAATACCGCTTCTTCAGCTTCGGGATGTGCAATCAGTTTTGCATTCGGATGTTCAGACAATTGTCTTGCAATTTTTTCAAGCGAAAAAGCTTCGTGCACTATACATGAACCGTCCCAGAGAATCATATTTCTGCCGGTCACTTTGTTCAGATATCTGCCCAGATTTTTGTCGGGCGCAAAGATGATTTCCTGATCTGCAGGAAGCGAATCCAAAATAGTTTTCGCATTTGAAGAAGTCACGATGATATCGCTTTCCGCTTTTACGTCTGCATCGCAGTTGATATAACTGACCACGATTGCATTCGGATGTTCTGCACGCATCGCGCGCAATCCTTCACCGGTACATGAATCGGCAAGCGAACAGCCTGCCTTCAGATCGGGCAGAACTACTTTTTTGGTCGGATTCAAAATTTTTGCAGCTTCAGCCATAAAATGAACTCCGCAAAAAACGATCATATCCGCATCGGTTTCTGCAGCCGCTCTTGACAGCTGAAGACTGTCGCCCAGAAAATCGGCGATGTCCTGAATTTCGGGAATCTGATAATAATGCGCCAGAATGATCGCATTTTTTTCTTTTCTCATCCGGTTGATTTCGGCAATCAAATCAATGCCTTCCGGAATTTCAATATCTATAAATCCTTTTTTTTCAAGCTTTTCAGTCGCTTCTTCCAACAGTGCTTCCATTGTAATTTGAGTTTAAGTCCGTCTCAATTAATCAATTAATGTACCGAAATTATATGAGCGCCAAATTTAAACTTATTTGACCGATAATTAAAGCATCCCAATGCGTTTTTTCAACTCCGGGCTCAGCGCATCCTTGTGAACGGTGTAGGCAATCGATTTCATTCTCAGATAAGAAGCCGACATATATATGTGTCCGCCGTTGCCTCTGTTTTTGGTTCCCCACGAATTTTTCACATCATAATATTTGTTTCCGTTCTGGTCTTTCAGCAAGCCGGTAATATGCATCAGATGATCATCTTCGGTCGAATAATTTTCAAATGCAGCCTGTCTTTCTTCGGGAGTCACCCATTTTTCGGGCAGCAAAACTTTGAAATAATCTTCTGTTTTTCCTTCACTTGGCCAGATTGCCATTCCTGCTTCAGACGAAAAAGTTTTTTCGCTCACATCGGTATCCAATGCCACAGTAAAGCCTTTGGTCAGCGCATTATCCAACACCTGAATGTATTCATCCAAAGGAAGATTGTAATAAGATCCGTATGAGAAATTATCGGGAATTTCAAGTATAAATTTTGAATAGGCGGGATGATGTGTAAACGAAGTCAGTGTTACATAATCTTCGGGATGAATTTTTAAATCTTCTGCAAATGATTTGGGTGAATAATTTTTTCCCTCAAATGTAAATTTCTCGGGTGCTTTTCCCATGTATTCATCCAAAGTTGAATTGAACTGATTCATCCAGTCGGGTTTCAGATTTTCTTTTGGATTTTTTACGATTTCTTCAATTTGATTTTTTAAATTTTTAACCAAAACAGAGTGATCATAACCGCTTTCAGATTGCCCCATTCCGACATATACGCTTTGAGGAACGATTCCGAATTTTGCCACCGCATTCATCACATCATGACTCAGTCCGCCTTCGCCAAACTGTGCTTTTCCCTGTCGATAAACATAATTGTAAGCTTTGACAGGATAGGTTTTTCTGACCGGATACATTTCTGAGAGATCCACAAATTTATGGTTGATCCGATAGACTTCTGCCTCCAAAAAAGATACGGTTGCAAAACTCCAGCAGGTTCCGGTCTTTCCCTGATTGGCCACCGGTGAAGGAGTGAGGTCGATGATTTCTGTAAATTGATATTCGGATTGCTGTCCAAAGGCCGAAAATCCCGCAAACAACAGTATCCACAAAGCTTTTTTCATCTGAGAATTTTAATTTTTAACGGATAAATATACAAAGTTCAAAAAGAAATTTGTGGAAAACTTGGAAGAAGTTGTTTTGGTTTTTAAGCGGTGAGATACCGAAAACTTTTAACTTTGCCCAAATATTTCTGAAATGCAGCCACGCGAAGATTTTTTACTCAAAGCCTACGAACTCGGAATCATAAAATTTGGAAACTTTATTTTGAAAAGCGGTATAGAATCTCCGTTCTATGTCGATCTGAGACCGCTTGCATCAAGTCCACAACTTTTAAAAACACTTGCAAACCAGCTGTTGGATCTGGTTGAAAAATCACCCTTCGAACTGATCTGCGGTGTACCTTATGCCGCGCTGCCGATGGGAACCACAATGAGTCTTGCGAGCGGAACTCCGCTGATCATCAAAAGAAAAGAAAACAAGGGTTACGGAACCAAACGAATGGTTGAAGGAATCTATCACGACGGTCAAAACTGTCTGCTGGTCGAAGATGTGATCACCAGCGGTCAGAGTCTGCTCGAAACCATTGAGGAAGTCGAAAGAGAAGGTCTGAAAGTGACCGACATCGTTGTGGTACTCGACCGTGAACAGGGCGGAATTCAGAAACTGAAAGAAAAAGGATATTCGGTTCATACACTTTTTACAATCAATGAAGTAATCGATCTGCTTCACCGTTTTCATCGTTTGGACGACAGCGAAGTGGGCAGAATCAAAAACTTTTTGGAAAATCCGCCTGCGCCGCCGGTGAAAAAAAGAGTCGGTCTCGACAAAAAACAGATCAGTCATCCGGTCGGAAAAAAACTGATCGAAATCGCTCTGAAAAAAAATTCAAATCTGATTGCGTCTGCGGATGTCATCAGCTCGGCCGAACTGATCAAACTGGCAAAAGATGTGGGTGAACATATCGTTGCGCTGAAACTGCATACCGACATCATCCGTGATTTCAGTTTTGAGCTGATAGAAGAATTAAAACAAATTTCAAAAGAAAAAGAATTTCTGCTGTTTGAAGACAGAAAATTCGGCGATATCGGAAATACCCAGGACCTTCAGTTCAAAGAGGGAATGTACAGAATTGCAAGCTGGGCAGATATGATCACTTCTCATGTGATCGCGGGTGAAGAAAGTCTGAAAGTCTTTGACAATGTGGGTGTTGTCGCCATTGTTGAAATGTCAACCAAAGGAACTTTGACAGATGATTATTATGTCGGAAAAGCGCTGAATGCAGCAAAAAATTCACCCAATGTGATGGGCGCAGTTGCTCAGCGAAAAGTTTCAGACGATCTGCTTTTGTTTACACCCGGCGTGAATATGAGTTCGAGCGGTGATTCAAAAGGTCAGCAATACAATACGCCCGAAAAAGTATGCAGCGAATACCACACAGATTTCATCATTGTCGGTCGTGGGATTTACAAAGCGGCAGATGCGGCTTTGGCAGCAAAAACTTACAAAGAATCGGGCTGGGCAGCTTATTTGAACAGTTTTGAATAATTGAATTTTTGCAGAAAATTTGTTTTTGTAAAATGTAAGACCGTCACATTGAGTAGGCTGAGGCACGAAGCCGTATCGAAATGCGGCGGTGAGTTTATTGCAATGGTTCTCGATACGAGCGCTTCAAAAAGTTGTTATTGATACTTATATTTTGATAAAAAGTTCATCTCAACAAAGAACTGATTTTATTTAAAAGCGCTCTACTCGAACTGACGAGAACTAAATTGATAATCAAGATTTTAGATAAAGAAACTCTTTTAAACATTTATGAATTTTTGATATTATCAATTTTAATTTTGAATGTATTTATTGGAGAAACAATCTGAATTTCTTCCGTCCAAAACCCTTATCTTCGCCCTATGGAACGAATCATTTTGGGAATCGACCCGGGAACGACCGTGATGGGTTTCGGACTGATCAGAACAGAAAAAAACAAGATGCATTTTCTGCTGCTCGACGAACTGCTGCTTCACAAATACGAATCCCATTCGCTCAGACTCAAAAGGATTTTTGAAAAAACGCTCAGCATCATCGATGAATTCCACCCCGACGAACTGGCGATCGAAGCGCCTTTTTACGGAAAAAACGTACAGTCGATGCTCAAACTCGGCAGGGCACAGGGAGTTGCGATGGCAGCCGGACTGTACAGAGAAATTCCGATTTCGGAATATTCGCCAAAAAAAATCAAAATGTCGATTACCGGAAACGGAAATGCATCCAAAGAACAGGTGGCGGGAATGCTTCAAAATCTGCTCGGTCTGAAGGAAATTCCAAAACGATTGGATGCAACCGACGGTCTGGCGGCCGCGGTCTGTCATTTTTTTAATTCGGGCAGGGAAGAAGCCCAAAAAACCTATACCGGCTGGGATGCTTTTCTCAAGGACAACCCCAACCGAAAACGTTGAATCCGTCAGACTGTCAGATGATTTTTTGAACCGGTCTCATTTATGATTTCGATTAAAATCATTAAATTTGAAAATCATCTCTCAAAAAACTTCTGCAATGGATTCAAATCTATCTTTTCTTCCCTATCGGCTGATTGAACAGCGGGACGATTTCATACGGCTGAAATTAAAAAATTCACAATTGGCGGTTTCAATATTTGTTTTCAGGGTGCTTCCCATTTTACTGCTGATTCTGGCCAGCTGGATTTTTGTGTATCTGAGAGAGGAAATTCCTGTTTGGTTAAACGGATTGATTCTGATCGGTACAGCTGCGATTTCATTTTTTCTTTTGAGGTTCAAAATTATTTCAGAAATCATACTGAAGAAATTCAGTTTCGGGCGTGCCTATATTTCATTCTTTTCAAAAGTTGAAGAATCGATTCCGCTTTCTGCAAATCACCGGATAGAAGTCAGATCCATGGATTCTGAATCTGCAATTGATCACTGTTTTTATCTGATTGGAGACAATTTAAAAATGAAACTCTTTAATTTTTCAACTCATTATGTGACGGTTCAGACCGAAGTGAATAATTTTATAAAAATCATTCGTGAATATTGTAAAATCCGGGTTGAAAGAGAGAAAACAAATTGATCTGCTCATCTGAAATTTTATGAACCCTCAATCAGATCAGCCCGGTGAACAGATGTATTACCATCCGGTTTCATGAGCTGAATCGAATGCTGAAATTTATATAAATCAGCCGATTCTCTGTTTTTTCAACCATTGGGCTTGGTTTTTTGAAATATCAATTTTAAATTTACTGCAAACCTTTACCTAAACTTACTATGAAAAAGATACTTACACTTTTTCTGGTTTTCTCTATTGCAGAAAACCAGGCCCAGGAAATTATCTCAGAGAATTTTACAGAAGCTGAAATCGCAGAAAATTCTGTATTGACCATCGGGGAAAAACCCGAAGTGATCTCGGTATTTCCCGAAATGATCGCCATTGACGGCGGTATCATTGAAATTGGAAGTCTTTATGGAGACATTGACGAAGTTCCGGTTCACAAGGTGAAAATCGATGATTTTGAAATCGGAAGATATCCGGTTACAGTCGGTCAGTACCGGTATTTTTGCGAATCAACCCACCGTAGTATGCCGACTGCACCTTATTGGGGCTGGCAGGACAATCATCCGATGGTGATTGTCAGCTGGAATGATGCGGTTGCCTATACCTATTGGCTTACCGATCTGACCGGTGACAAATACAGGCTGCCGACCGAAGCCGAATGGGAATATGCGGCAAGAGGCGGAATCAGAAGTCTCGGGTTCCGGTTCAGCGGCGGAAATCTTCCCGAGGAAATCGGATGGATTGAAAACAATTCAGATTACAGAACGCATCGGGTCAACCGAAAAACGCCCAACGAACTCGGAATTTGTGATATGTCCGGAAATGTTTTGGAGTGGACCGCCGACTGGTATTCGCCGACTTATTATTCAAAGAGTCCGTTTGAAAATCCGAAGGGACCCGAAAAGGGGGTCGAAAGAGTATTGAGAGGCGGAAGCTGGTACGGAAACACACTGCCGTGCAGGGTCTCGTTCAGATCTTATTTTCCGCCCGAATACAGTTTTAATTTTATCGGTTTCAGAATCGTCAAGGAAAGAGACTGATCCAAAACTGAACTCGAATTTGATTGCCTTCGGTTAATTTTTTGACTGGATGAGTTGACATATTGTGCCGATTAAAAGCTGTCCTTCTTAATTTCCAAAAATTCGTAAGTTTACCGCCAAAGGAATATCAATGAAGAAAAGTCTTTGTATTTTATTTGGTCTGCTGACGACAATTCAGGGATTTGCACAGCAGAACTGCTATTGGCAGCAAAAAGTCGATTACAGCATTCAGGCAGATGTTGACGATAAAAATGCCCGATATGACGGCAAAATGAAACTGGTTTATACCAACAATTCGCCGGATGTGCTCGACAAAGTTTATTTTCATCTGTATTACAATGCATTTCAGCCGGGCAGTGCGATGGATATGAGGCTGCGAAATATTGAAGATCCGGATTCGAGGATGGTGGAACGCGATTCGGACGGAAAAACAATCAGCCGGATTTCAAAATTGGGCAAAGACGATATCGGCTATCAGAAAATCAATTTCATCAAACAAAACGGGAAAAATCTGACTTACAAAATCAGCGGAACCGTAATGGAAGTAAAACTGGCAGAAAAACTTCAGCCGGGAAAAAGCACAACATTTGATCTTGACTGGAAAGCTCAGGTACCCGAAACGATACGTCGCGGCGGAAAAAATTCAAGAGAAGGCGTTGCGCTGACCATGACCCAATGGTATCCGAAAATGGCAAATTACGACGATGAAGGCTGGCATTTGGACGAATACATCGGCAGAGAATTTTATGCGCCTTTTGGAAATTTTGATGTGAAAATCAATATCGAAAAAGATTTTGTCATCGGTTCTTCGGGCAAATTGCAGAATCCGAATGAAGTGAAAGGGTATGTTGAAAATCCAAATATCAAAACCAAAAACGGAAAAGTAAACTGGCATTTCAAAGCGGAAAATATTCATGATTTTGCCTGGGCGGCAGATAAAAATTATGTGGTTTCAAAACAGAAAGTCCCGTCCGGACCGGAGGTTTATTTTGTTCATCTGGACAAGCCCGAAATCAATCAAAACTGGACGGAAGCCCAGCCGATTACGGTTCAGTTTTTTGAATTTATGAGTGAAAATTTCGGTCAGTATCCCTGGGAAACCTATTCGATTGTTCAGGGCGGCGACGGCGGAATGGAATACGGAACCGTGACCATGGTGACCGGCGGCAGAAGTATGAACAGTCTGGTCGGTGTGATTTTTCATGAAGTTGCGCATTCGTGGTATCAGCAGTTGTTTGGTATCAACGAGACGGTTCACGAATGGATGGACGAAGGATTTACTTCCTATGCAGAACAGCTTGCACACTTGAAATTGTCCGGAAAAACGATAGAACCCAATTCAAATCCTGAAGCTTATGATGCTTATTTTCAATTGGCAAAAGCCGGAATTGAGGAGCCGATGAGTCTGATGGCAGATTATTACAATTACAATTATGCTTACGGTATCGAAGCCTATGTGAAAGGTCAGATTTATCTGATTCAGCTCGGTTACATCATCGGTGATGAAAATCTGAAAACAACTTTCAAAGAATTTTACAAAGAATGGAAATTCAAACATCCCACGCCGAATGATTTCAAAAGAACGGCTGAAAAAATTTCGGGTCTGAATCTGAAATGGTATCAGAATCTGTTTGTCAATACCGTCAGAACGATTGATTATTCGATTGAAACGGTTAAAAAAGATGAAATCAAGTTGAAGAATTTGAGTAATTTTCCGATGCCGATCGATCTGCTGGTCGAATATACAGACGGAAGCAAAGAACTGTTTTATATTCCGAATCTTGAATTGAGAGGTGAAAAACCGACAGAAAATATCGAAATTTACAAAGATGTCAAAAGAACTGTTTTGGATCCCTGGGCTTGGACGGCACCCGAATATTCGGTTAAAATTTCGAAGGAAGTCAAATCAGCGGTGATCGATCCGACCAAACGTCTGGCGGATATTGATTTTTCAAACAATACTTACAAAAAATAAGAAATGATTTTAGCCGTAAACATCGGAAACTCAAATATGCGATTCGGGGTTTTGAACTCGGGTGACGAAATTCTCACCTGGACGATCAACACCAAACCCTATCGGACAGAGGACGAATGTTATGCAAAATTCAAAGGCATGTATCAGGCTTTTGGTCTGAAAAAAAATGATATTTCAGCCGTCGTAATCGGATCTGTGGTTCCGCCGATGACCATGCCGGTTTCAAATTCGCTCAAAAGAATTTTCAAACTCGACCCGATGATCGTCAACCGCAGCACGCCTGCAAATGTTCGTCATACTTCGCATCAGATGGGAACCGATATTTTTGCAAATGCAGTCGCTGCTCAGTCGTTTTACAAAGGCAAAAAAATCGTGATTGATTTTGGAACCGCACTGACTTTTACTGCGATTAAAGAAGACGGTGAAATCTTGGGTGTAGTGATTGCACCCGGTGTCGAAACCGCATTGAAATCTTTGGTCGATCAGACGGCACAGCTGCCCGAAATCGATCTGGTACCGCCAAAAACAGTTTTGGGAATGGACACCGAAACCTGTATGCAGAGCGGAATGATGTACGGTTTTCTCGGTCTGATCGAAGGAATGATCGAAAGAATCAAAAAAGAACTGGATGACGACTGTTTTGTGATTGCAACCGGCGGTCTGAGTTCGGTTTTTGCACCGCTGACCGATAAAATCGACAAACAGGATATCCTTCACACACTGAAGGGAATCGTTGAATTGTACAAAATGAATTCAAAATAAATTTTAAAAACTGCTTTGATCAAAAACCTTTGAACAATGGAAAATTTCAGCAAAAGACTTGACGAATGGTCGATTTTCGAAGAAGGTTTTGACAAAGAAAAACAGCTGATTTCTGAAAGCATTTTCAGTTTGGGAAATGCTGCGATGGGTCAGCGTGCGAATTTTGAAGAAAGCTATACCGGAAAAACTTTCAGAGGCAGTTATATTGCAGGCGTTTATTATCCCGACCGTACCAAAGTCGGCTGGTGGAAAAACGGTTATCCCGAATATTTTGCGAAAGTGCTGAATGCGCCTAACTGGATTGGGATCGACATTGAAATCAACGGTGAAAACCTGGATTTGAACAATGCAAAAGAAATTTCAAATTTCAGCCGTGAACTCAATATGAAGGAAGGTTTTCTGAAACGTTCGTTTGAAGCCGAACTTCAAAACGGAAGCCGAATCAAAGTCAATGTGATCCGTTTTCTGTCGATGAAAAGAGACGAACTCGGAGCAGTCCGTTATGAAATCACACCGATTGAAAATTCTGCAAAAATCGTCTTTAAATCCTATGTGGATGCGAATATTAAAAACAGAGATTCCAACTGGGATGAAATCTTTTGGGAAGTGCCCGACAGCGGTTCAAAAGACGATTTTGGATTTGTGAGAACAAGGACTTACAAAACCAATTTTGAGGTGATGACCTATATGCAAAGTTCAATTTTTCAAAACGGAAAAAAACTCAATCTGACTGCCGAAAAGAAAATTTCAGAAAAGAAAGTCAGTCATTTTTATACGGTTGAAACCGAAGCCGGAAACAGCTG
>JACFND010000015.1:0-5336 GCA_019455045.1 Flavobacteriia bacterium | reverse complement strand
TCCACCTATTGGGACACCGAAGCTTTTTGTCTGCCTTTTTATCTTTCGACCAAAGTTTCTGAAGTTGCAAAAAATCTGCTGCTGTACAGATACAATCATTTGGAAAAAGCAATTGAAAATGCGCAAAAACTCGGTTTTACGGATGGCGCCGCATTGTATCCGATGGTGACGATGAACGGCGAGGAATGCCACAACGAATGGGAAATCACATTTGAAGAAATCCACAGAAACGGAGCGATTGCTTATGCGATTTACAATTATGTGAATTATACCGGCGACCAAAAATATATCACCGAAAACGGTCTGGAAGTGCTGATCGGAATCTGCCGTTTTTGGGCACAGCGGATGAATTTTTCAAAGCCAAAAAACAGTTTTGTGATTTTGGGTGTGACCGGTCCGAACGAATATGAAAACAATGTCAACAATAATTTTTACACCAATTATATCGCAAAATGGTGTCTTGAATATACACTGGAACAGATTCAAAAACTGAAATCAGAATCAAAAAATGATTTTGACCGAATTCAGCAAAAAACAAAGCTGATGGAGATGGAAACTGCTGATTGGAAAAAGAAAGCCGGAAATCTGTATCTGCCTTATTCGGAAGAACTTGGAATCTATCTTCAGCAGGACGGTTTTTTGGACAAGGAAATCCGTCCGGTTTCTGAATTAAAAACTGCAGACCGTCCGCTGAATCAAAAATGGTCATGGGACAGGATTTTGCGCTCGCCCTATATCAAACAGGCGGATGTGCTTCAGGGAATTTATTTTTTTGAAGAAAATTTCAGCACGGAAGAAATCAAAAAACATTTTGAATTTTATGAACCGCTGACGGTGCACGAATCTTCGCTTTCTCCGGCTGTCCACAGCATATTGGCGGCAAAAACAGGAAAGACCGAAAAGGCTTATGAGCTGCTGATGAGAACTGCCCGTCTGGATTTGGATGATTACAACAAGGAGGCGGAAGAAGGATTGCATATCACTTCGATGTCAGGCGCCCGGTTGGCGGTGGTTCAGGGTTTTGCAGGAATGCAGGTGAAGGCAGGAATTTTGTATTTTGAACCGAAAATTCCTGATGAATGGGAATCCTATAAATTCAGTATTGTATTCCGGGAAAGAATTCTGACCGTAACGATTTCAAAGAAAAAAACCGATTTTGAGCTGGAAGGTGAAGATTTGGAAGTGTTTTTAAACGGTGAAAAATTACTGATCAAACAAAATCAAATCTGAGGATGAGAAATTTTTCAAATACTGATCTTGAAAACTTGGTGATTTATGAAGTGAACATCCGTCAGTATTCAAGAGAAGGAAGTTTCAAGGCATTTGAAAAAGATTTGCCGGTACTGAAAAAACTTGGTGTCGGAATCATCTGGATTATGCCGGTTCAGCCGATTTCACTGACCAAAAGAAAATCGGACAGCGGAAAACTGATTGAAGAGATTACAGAACCGGAATTGCGAAAAAAAGTTTTGGGAAGTCCTTATTCGATTGCGGATTATACGGCTGTCAATCCCGAATTCGGAACGTTGGAAGATTTCAAAGACCTGGTCAGCAAAGCACATGAACTCGGGATTTTTGTAATT
The DNA here is from genome assembly GCA_019455045.1 of Flavobacteriia bacterium. Taxonomy (GTDB): domain Bacteria; phylum Bacteroidota; class Bacteroidia; order Flavobacteriales; family Weeksellaceae; genus Moheibacter. The sequence continues at coordinate 3,753 of JACFND010000015.1, read as the reverse complement.
CTCGACTGGGTGGCAGACCATACCGGTTGGGATCATCAATGGATTAAGGAACATCCTGAATTTTATCACAAAAACCAATTGGGAGAAATCACCGAGCCGCTTGATTATTCGACCGGAAAACCGATCGGCTGGGATGATGTGGCGCATTTGAATTATGATTGCAGAGCGCTTTATGATGCGATGTTTGAACAGATGAAATTCTGGCTGACCGAAACCGATATCGACGGTTTCAGATGCGATGTGGCGGATATGGTCAGACTTGATTTTTGGGGATTTGCAGTGGCAAAACTGAAGGAAATCAAACCGATTTTTATGCTGGCGGAATCTGATCATCGCGAATATTTTGAATTTGCTTTTTCGGCGGGTTATGACTGGAAAATCCATTACATCATGAATCAGATTGCTGCCGGAAAAAAGAATGTTTCTGATTTGGATGAAATGCTGGTTTGGGAGCAGGAAAATTATCCGAAAGAAAGCGTTTTTATGCGTTTTACATCCAATCACGATGAAAATGCATGGAACGGAAGCGAATATGAAAGAATGGGCGATGCGGCAGAAGTATTTGCTGCGCTGTGCTTTATGCTGCCCGGTTTGCCGCTGATTTACAACGGTCAGGAATATGATTCAAAAAAACGGCTGAAATTTTTTGAGAAGGATGAAATTGAAAAAGAAAGACGGAAAATGTTTTCGGTTTATAAGGCGCTCGGAAAATTAAAAAATCAAAATCCGGCGATGAACGGCGGTTTTCGAAAGGCGGATTATCTGAGAATCCCGACTTCGGATGATGAAAATATATTGGCTTTTGTTCGTGAGAAGGACGGTCACCGTTTGTATTTTATTGCAAATCTTTCTTCAGAAAACCGAAAATTTTCACTTCCGGTCGAAGGTGTATTTGAAAACTTTATGCCGGGCACGATTCATTTGTGGAAAGGTTTGGAATTGGAATTTTCCGGCTGGCAGTATTGGATTTTGACGTCTTTGGGGAGTGATTAGGGAATAGTAATTATTGACCGGCTCATAACCCATAGAAATACGAAACAAGCATCCCACGCCCGACACCCGGCCCATCTCGCGTCTGACCTGAAACCCCGCAAAAAACAAAGTGAGGACCCGACTAAGCTGATAGGTCCCCACTTTTTTTTCCAGTAAGCTTGATTTGTTTTTGGGTTGGTATTAATTGTTTACAAACTTTCTGGTTACAAACTCTCCGGTTTCAGTTTTTACGGTAACCACCACGATCTGATGGTTAAAGTTCAGCGCATCGATTCGGTGTTCATTCGAATTGATGTCCGACTTCTTGTAAACCGAGCGACTGTTTAGGTTGAAGAGCTCTACCTCCGTTATCCTGTCGATGGTCGATGTGATAACGATTTGATTGTCAACTTTCGCAAACAGAATCTGATTGCTGATTTCAGCAGCAGTTCCGATGATGTTGCCCGGTCTGTACACGATCACAAAACGATCGTTGAACTCGCCGGCTCTTGTTAAAAATTTATATGGTTTGTCAGTAATTTTTACGGTTTTGTTCAGCAGTTTGTCGATCAGGTAGATTGACTGTCCTTCCTCAAAGATTCCGTCTGAATCCTCCAGTTGTATAATATAAGTTCCGGTTTCAAAAGCTTTGTAGCCCAAAGGTACTCTGTCATTGATCCTGAAAGGTGCCCTGCCCTGAATATTCAGCTGTTTGGTGTCCAATATACTAAATAAGCTGTTTGAACCCTGAAAGCTTTTGGTATCATCGGCTGAAAATTCATCGGTTCCTCCGTCAAAATAAACAACAGCCATCATTGTTTGAGTGCCTGAAGGTGAAGTCATGGTCAGCCAATAACGATCGTATTGGGTGTCAAATCCTGAAGGTTTTCCAAAAAAGTCAATATTTCCTGCCGTTGTTCGATAAGCATTTGTGAAATTCAATGTTCCGGTTTTTGCCTGAATCATAAACCCGGTTCCCACTTTTACATATTGGTCAGGTACTTTATTACAGCCTGTACCATACACAGAACAATCAGCCGCAGTTCCCGTATTGGACACTGCATTAAATTTTGCATAATGATCTCCATTATAATTTGAACCCTGCTGTTCATGAAGCGTATTGCTGGTATTGTCCCAGAAATAGAAAGTAGATTCTATTTTGGTCGTATTATTGTCATACAGTTTCTTGATATCCAGATTAGACGGATATGGATTCCCCACCAGATTGTATCTGTTTCCGCTTGTATTCAATGTGTAATTCAATGGTCCGTTAAACGGCACACCCATCAGTTTGCCCGCAACGGTAGCAGTACCGCTTCCGGGCGATTCTTTGACCGCATAAGCCAGTCCCGAAACATAAGGGCCGGGAGTTTCATAGAAATAATCGTTTCCTGTATTATATACCTGAACGCTTGTCGGATTTGGCGTATAAATCGAAGTCTTCATATTTCTGCCCGAAACCACAGGTGCGGTCACATAATTGTACTGCTTGCGATCTGCAGAAAATTTGAAATCTTTTTCAACTGTGATTTCACCGGTATTGGCTACATCATTGACCTGAATAAGATTTCCGTTGTGTTTGATAACTACATCAGCTTCATTTCCGGTCCCCAAATGATTGAAGTAGTCAGTAACCGTCAGCGAGCCTCCGCCCTCAATCGTGAGACCACCTCCATTTTCAATTATCACATTTTTCGCAAACGCAGTCGTGGTTCCATCAATAATAGGTTTGTGAGATGTACTTGGAATTCTGACGCAATGGTCAGCAGTAGGCACACCGCCTTCGTTCCAGTTGGCGGCAATGTTCCAGTCAGTACTTGACGGGCTTATCCAATTTTTGTCACCACGGTTGACGGTAACTGTAGTCGTAGACGGACAGCCTACCCCTGTACTTGAAGTCACTGTATAGACTGTGGTAGTAGCCGGAGAAGCATAAACAGTTTGAACATTTTCTCCATTATATTCAGTTGCTCCTGCACCATCCAAATAGAGTCCTGTGTATGGCGTCCATTCAAAACTGGTCGGAAGCGGTACACCTGTAATTTTTATATCATCAATAGCCCAAAACCATTCGTCAGCATCATCTGAATTATAATCAAATACAAGCAACAAATAAGGCTCCCCGGCATAAGTATCAAGATTAATAGTTTCTGCTTTAAAATCTAATAAACCACTGCCATACTGATCTGTAGTATATGTTCTTAAAACATCCCATGTTAATCCACCATCTGTTGACACTCTTACTTTTGCCGTGCTCAATCCATCAGTCCAGAAAAGATGATTGAAAGTAAGGTTGATTGGTGTATCATAGTCCAATAAACTAATAGGAGGCGATTGCAACCAACTGAACATTGCAGAATAGCTAAAATAGCTGCCCGTGATTGCAAATACAGAATTATCAGGGCTATGCAAAACCCCATCGCTCATATATCCGCCCCAATGTCCGTATGGATCATCATTGGTCATGGAAATCCATGGATTTTTAACCGGATCGAAATCTTCAAATAATGCTTCCGGAGGAATAATTCCACCGGTTACATTTATTTCTTTGAATTCATTGGTACAGGCAATTGTTTCTACTGGATTCGGAACAATCAGTGTAGGTGGTGGTGTTACTGCAATTGTAATTAAATTGTATGCTGCATTCACTCCGGTCGGGCAACCTGTTTTTGTTGCCACAACTCCATATAATGTGGATTCAGTTGGGTTTACATTTATTGATGCGCCCGTTCCTACCAATGTGCCCGTATGTGTATCATTGTCCCAATCGGTATACCAGGT
>JACFND010000077.1 GCA_019455045.1 Flavobacteriia bacterium | reverse complement strand
ATAAACAGCTAAACGAACTTTTTGATTTTGGGTGTTAATTTGCGGAAGTCAGGAATATACCTCAATAATTATTTTCCTAGTAAATACATGGTTCCGAGTTGTGGGGCGAGTGGGACTTTTGGGACGAGTGGGACTTTGGAGGCGATCGCTCGACAGGTTTGGGATGACGTGGGGAAATCACATAGGGGGTTCGAGATGATGGAGGTTATTGAAAGTTTAACCCGGTGATGGGAAAGATTAAACACTCACTCCGGAGGCAAAAAACTTCACTCTCAAAAAGCATTAGATATTTTATTTTGGGTTTAATTGTTATTATTTTTTAGATTTATAACAAATGAAATTGTGGATGGGAAATTGTTTTTTATATAATTTCCAAAAGGATACATATCTACTTTTACAGTATATAAATCTGAGAAATTCATTCCCAATTCAAAATGGGTTATAGGAATTATGCCATTTACTTTTTCATCAGCAGCGAGAATATTTCGAAACTTGGAATTGCCGTAAATCAGTCCTGCTTTTGCTTGTGCAAAAAGATAGATATTGTCTTTATAACCTCTGCCAAATCCGCCAATCATAATTCCTGTATTGTTGGTCATCATAAAATCATCATCTGCCTGGTTGAATTTTGTTAATTCAAAGCCTGTGTTGTGATAGAAATTACTTTTCAATCCAAATTTACTATTATCGTCTCCCATCAACAATATTGGAAATTTGATATTTATAAAAATATTTCCTCCTCCGTTTTGAAGTGATGAAATCAATTTGTTTTTATCGACTTCTTCATCGGATAAATTATCGTTTTTTACCATACTGCTAAGCTGAAAGCCCACGCCAACACGAAATCCTCCGAAATAATCATTTATAATTTCTGAATTTAATGACATACTTTTCAATTTCGGATTATACAAAACATTGCTGTTTTGAAAGTATCTTTGATTTTCATCTTCTCCCTCAAAAAATCTAATGGAATATCCAGATTTATCATCAAGAGTTTTAAAAATAGGGAACCATTCTGTTTGCGATTTTAAATCATCCAGCGTAGATATTCCTTTATCCTTTGCTGCTTGATTTAAATTGCTCCAATTTAACTTTCCTTTTTCCAAAAGACTGTCACTAACTTTCTTCAATTCAGGATTATCTCTTACGGCTTCTTTTATTTTTTCGGGATTTGAGGTCTTGATTTTAAATGAAAACTGAGCATTAAGGTGAAAGCTTCCCAACAACAGCAAAAGCATTAATAAACTTTTTGATTTCATAATTTATAAATTTTAAAGGTTAAAATGTTTCTTTTTTTTGTTTCCAAAAAGTGGTTAAGTAGTTCAATGCTTTTGAAATATTTAAAACATTATTTGTGCTTTTCAAATTTATCAGAATGAGCTGTTATTTCTCAAGTAGTTTTTTTCGGGCGGTATCATATTCTTCTTGCGAAATTATATTCTGATTGAGTAAATCTTTCAATTCTTTTAGTTTTTCGGTAAGCGTTTGTGATGCAGGTGTATTGGATTTTCTTTCTTCTCCAATATAATCGTCGGTTTTGGAAATGAAGCCGGTAGAAGAATACCTTACCACATAATTCTTCCTACTGTCTAGATCTACGTTGTATTCTGGCTCTTTTCTCCACTTCAAAGATCCATCTACAAGGCTGTAAGCAAACTTCTCTCGGGTGAGTACTCTCCCATTCTGACCAATCTGAAAAACAAAAATTTCCTGTGCGCTTAAAGAGTACGAGGCGGGGTATTCAAATAATACATTAAACGCAGGAGTGCCTTGCGTATAAATATAAAGTTTATTAAAATCACATCTGCCAAAAATCGGATAAGATCTGTTAACGCCTCCACCAGATCGTGACCACACTCCTTCAACATGGTTGCCTTCTATTTTTGAAAAAGACCATATACTATAATAATCATAATTATCGTTATACATAACTCCCGAATAATCCTCCTTGTACGTATGGTAAAGCTTCCGTTCGGGAGCAACGGTACCTGCTTCCGCTTTAAAAAGCGATGTTGCATATTCCGGTAAAATTGCTGCGTTGATAGGCTTCTGTACGGCACAAGAAATAAACAATGCTGAAACCGGAATCAACAGCCATAATACTTTAATTTTTAACATATTGGTTTCATTTTTTTTGTTTTTCACATTAAAAATATTTTATAAACTGTTTAATATTCACAAGGTTGGGAATTATGCAATGCAATAAAATACCCTATGATAGGTATTTATATTATTAAAGGACTATCTTTAATTTGTCAATCATCCAATTTATTATTGATTCGTGTTCAGAAAGTATATCATATTTTTTTTGTTTCAGTTGTTTGTTGTGGAAATTTGTTATGCACAAAAGCAGAAAACCGATACGCTTGCAGTTGCCGTGATAGAACAGGATCATGGGCTTTCACAGCTCAATGCACTGTCGATTGATTTTGATGATAACGGCTACCTGTGGATCGGCACTGAAAACGGGCTGAACCGATACAACGGTTATGGAATGAAAGTGTTCCACGCAGGGGAAAACAATAATCTGCGCGATGATCACATCCGCTCAATGTACTACGAAAAAGATACGTTGTGGCTGGCTACCAATACGCATTCGGTTTGCGCTTATCTGCTGAAAGAAAATCGTTTTATAGATTTTGAAAATAAGCTGAATTTTAAAAAGAACCCGCTTATCAAATACAGCAGTACGCTTACACCTGTTGGTGAGCATTATCTGCTTTCGGGAACGATGGCAAACTGTTTGCTCATCGATAAAAGAACTCTGAAATTTACCATCATCCCTATTCCCGATGCCATCGAAAATGATTTTGTAACCGCGATACTTCAGGTTTCCGAAAACGAATTTCTCATTGGTACAAATTTCAGCGGAATATTCCGTTTGAATTTGAAACAGAGAGAAATAGACAGAGATGAAACTTTTAGCCGTTTCAAAAATGTACCGGTCAATTCGTTATATTCTTTTTCTGCTGCGGAAATCCTTATCGGCACCCAAAAAGGAATGTTTCTCTACAATAAAAAGAAGAACTTTATCAAACAGATCAATTATCCGAATAAAAACGAAAATATACTATCCATCCGAAAATGGGATAACAGCAATTTATTCATCGGTTCTTCGAACAACAGCTATCTGATGGATACTCATTTTAATCTGAAAAAAATAATCTTCAGAAATCACGAAGGAAAAGAAATTCAGGCTTCCATTACTTCCCTGAAAAAGGACGAATTAGGCGGAATATGGCTGGCTACGGCAGGAAGAGGTGTTTTGTATTTTCATCCGCATCAGAAAAAATTTACACCTTATCGCATCAGTGCAGAAAATTCGCCCAAGAAAAATTTCATCAGCAGCTTCAATTTCCTTAGAGATAAAAATACGCTGTGGATTGCTACCGAATTTGGTTTTGTGAGTCGTCATCTGGACAGCGAAAAATACAAACTCTATTTTACCAATCTTCTTGAATACACCATAACAAAAGATTTCCGAGGAAATATCTGGGCCGGGGGATTTGGACAAAGCCTGGTAAAATACAATCCCAAAACCGATAAGTTTGATAAAATCCCACTTTCGATTTCGGATCAAGATGTGATTCAGATTACACCTGTCAGCAAAGACAGTATATGGATTCATACCTGGTCGTCAGGGATTTATGCTTTGAATGTTAATGATTACAAAATACGGCCAAAAACATTCAACGGAAAGACAATTGTTCGTGCACGTGCAAGCTTTCGTGACTCTTCAGAAAATATTTGGATTGGCTGTGATGAAGGTTTGTATAAAATCTCAGGAAAAAAAGTAGAACATTTCAATAAACTGTCGAATCCGAGAGTATTTGTCATAACCGAAGATCCGGAAAAAAACATCTGGATAGGAACAGCAAAAGGATTGAACAAACTCGATGCAAAAACTCAAGAGATCACCTTTTACACCAAGCAAACCGGACTTCCCAACGATTTTATATACGGTGCGGAAGCAGACGGAAAAGGTCATATCTGGGTTTCCACCAATTTTGGAATTTCGGAATTCAATCCAAAAACCAACTTTTTTAAGAATTATACCGAGAACGACGGTTTGCAAAACAATGAATTCAACGGAAAAGCAGCTTACAAGGACAGTCTCGGTAATTTGTATTTCGGTGGAATGAACGGTTACAACATCTTTCATCCCAAAGATGTTTTTGTAAACCGGAAAGTGGGGAAAACGCTGATTGAAAATATAAAATTACTCGGAAAATCCATCCAAAACAATGTTTTGTATTCCAATTTCTTGGAATTTTCTCACGATCAGAATGTGATTACATTTGAATATGTAAGTCTGAATTATCTCTGGCCCGAAAAAAACCGCTATCAGTTTATTCTAGAGGGTTTTGATAAAGAATGGCGACCTGTCACCAAAGAACGAAGCACAACATACACCAACCTCGATCCGGGAACTTATGTATTCAAAGTAAAAGGAAGCAACAACGAACTGATTTGGGGAAATCCGGCTTCTATTACCATCATCATCAAATCGCCCTGGTACAAAACCATATGGTTCAGAACACTTTTGGCTTCCTTTCTCGCATTTTTGATTATCGGAGTTTTTCTGTACAAAAATTATCAGCAAAAACAAACCAATCGACGGTTATCGAAAATGGTAGAAGTAAGAACACATGAACTGACCGAGTCCAACAATGCACTGAATCATTCGCTGGAAGTTTCGGAAAAGCAGAAAGAAAATATCGCTTTCCTGATGCGCGAGCTTAATCATCGTGTAAAAAATAATCTGCAAATCATTACCAGTTTAATCGATATTCAGGACGTCGGAATTGAAGACGAGGAAGCAAAAGAAAAACTCAAAATCCTTCAGGCAAGAATCTTCACGGTTTCGCGGGTTCACGATATTCTCAATACAAGCGGAGAGCAGTCTTTTGTGCGCATTGATGAGTTTATTTCGAATCTTGCTCGGGAACTTATAGAATTTTCCGGTGAAAAAATTGAACTTCAAACGAATCTTCGACCCGTAACTTTCGGTGTAGAAAAACTCACCTATCTCGGGTTGATTATCAACGAATTGATTACCAATTCCATAAAGTACGCCTTTGATGGGAATCCACCAGCAAAAAAAATAAATATTGAGTTGACAGAGGAGGAGCACAGCCTGAAACTTTTGTACAGAGACAACGGAAAAGGATATGCTTCCGGAATAATTGATAATCCCGATAAAATGGGATTAAACCTCATTCGCTTTCTTGCAAAAGAGCTGAAAGGATTACCCAAATTTAAAAATGAAAGCGGAGCAGTTTTTATATTAAATTTCGATAAAAACCTATGACATTATGAAAAAACAAATCCTGATACTGGAAGATGAAATCATCATTGCTAACGGAATTATGCTGCATCTGAACAAAAACGGCTATGAATGTGAGATTGCCACCCATCCAAAAGAAGCGGAAAAACTATTGGAAACTCATCAGTTTTCGGCAATTATCAGCGATATCAATCTGAATAACGAAATCTCCGGAATTGATTTTATTGAAAAACACATCGGCGAAAGCCGTCCCGTAATTTTTCTTACTGCATACAGTGATATGACGACGATGAAACAGGCGGAACAGTCCAAACCCTATGCTTATCTTATGAAGCCTTTTAACAAGAATCATCTTCTTATTATGCTGAATCTTGCAATTGCCAATTTCCGCAAAAAATTCATTCATCAGCTTCCGGAAGATATTGATATAGAAAATCTGTCGCTGAGCAAACGAGAACTGGAAATACTGAATCTTGTAGCCAAAAGCAAAACTACCGACGAAATATCGGAAATCCTCTGTATAAGTCCGGCAACCGTTTCTACACACAGGAAAAATATTTTCAGAAAAACCGGTGCCAAAAGTCTTATTGAACTGATTTCTCTTTCGATTGAAAAAGAATGGATATAATTGTCTGAAAAAATATTTTAAATCAGATTAAATTATTTTTTTTCAAAAATCGGTCACAAAAATAGACTGTCCCGTCACAGATGATTTCAGCCTTTTGATAGGTGATCAGATCGAGATACCCGCCGTGTTTGGGAATAAATCCTTCGGTATGGTCCATAATCAGTCGTTTTACAAATTGGTTTTGGGTTCCTAATTTAAGAATTGCTTTCTGATTTGGGTCAATTGACTGAGAATTGGAATAAAAGGCGAATAGGGTATTGAATACTGATGAAACACCTGAGAGAGGATTTTGACCTGACTGGCAGATAAATGTTTTTGATCTGTTCATATTTTGGTGAATATATAAAATAACCACATCGGGAAATAATCACAGTTAATTGAACACTCCTTTTTTAACCGGTGTTTGGTTTAATTCGGAATCTGGATTTCTTAATGATTTGATT
>JACFND010000076.1 GCA_019455045.1 Flavobacteriia bacterium | reverse complement strand
ACCCCAGATTCCGATGAATTTTAACACTTTTTATTGGGAAGAGACAGAGTAAACATTACCAAATCTACAATTTTGACTTCTAACCTCTTACTAAAAAAAACAATTTAAAATCAGAAATCTAAAATTTAAAATCTAAAATCTAAAATTCACTTAATCTCCACTCTAATCCCCTCAGAATGCGCACTCAGCTCCGGTGCATACATATTCTGAAGATTAGTGATTCCGTTTGAGAAATTTCCGGCATTGTTGGCCCTCAGATCGTATTCAAAAACATAAGTTCCTTTTGGCATGCGGTCGATAAAGAAATTGGTCGCGGCATCTCGGGTGCTTTCATAATAACCCATTCCCTGCTGCCATTTGTAGGTCGAGAACACATTGACCGGTTCAAAACCGCTGGCCCTCATGTCTTTGATGTGTACAAATTCCATATCGCGATCGCTCTGAATTTCAAGACGTACGGTGACCAGATCTCCAATTTGAATCGGCGTGTTTTCCGTAATTCGGGTCAGTACCGGACCTTTGTCTGAATTCTTTTTCAGGAACAGTTCTTTTTTGAATTTCACACCGGTTTCAGCCGAAGTAATCTTGTCCAAATCTTCAAAATACTGCCAGTACATCGCACCCCAGGCAACACCCGGTGAAGTTTTCTGAACTTCCACTTCGCCCATTTCGGGTTTGATTTCTGATTTGCTCCAGCTTGTTTTGATATAACCGGTTCCGCTTTGAGGTGCATTTTCCAGAGTTTTTAAATCGAGATTTTGATTTCCGATCTTCACCGAAATTCCTTCTTCCGAATTTGTCCAGTCTTTGCCTGTAGTCATCAGCACATAAACTGCTTCAGTGGTGGCTTTGGTGGAAGACCAGCGATTTGTCTGACGATTTTTGAGCAGCCAGACTTTCATACTTTCAACACTTTCCACATCTTTCAAAACTTCGTCAAATGCTTCAATCAGCATAGACTGAGTTTCTATCGGTGCCTGATACCAGTACCAGCCGGCTTTGTTCGCCTTCCAATACATACCGAATTCATCGCTTTCGACCGAACTGTCTTTGACCGAAATCAGGATTTCTTTTGCTCTGTCCGCTTTTCCGTAACGGTTAAAAATCAGACTCAGCATCGCCTGTGTCTGCAACGGCTGATCAAATTTATCCTTGTTCAATTCTCTCAGAAAATAATCTCTGATGCTTTTTCCTTTTGCGCTCAGCGGATATTTTTCCAAAAAGAAACTTCTGGCATACAAATACTGGATTCCGGTGTAAACCGATGGCGCATAATCCTTGTTTTTCTGATATTTATCCCAGTCTTTTTCAATTTCCGAATCGATAAACCGGATTGCATTTTTCAGCATTTTGTCCAAATCTCCATTCAGTTTTGAATCCAGATCAATGCCCATTTTCTGAAGATGACCAAAACCTGAAACGATATGGGTGGTGATGTATCTGCTTTCATTTCCGCCTTCAAACCAGGGGAAACCGCCATTTGAAGACTGTTTGTTTTGTAATTTTCCAAATGTATTTTCAAACTCATTCTGCATCTGATTCAGATCAAACAGAACCGCAATCCGTTTCATCTGTTCTTCCTCATTTTCAGACTGACGAACCCAGGGCGTTTCTTCCAATAAAATTGATTTCAGTTCCTGATTCTGCTCTAATTTTGATTTCAGTTCGCCTTTTCGGTTCCAGTCATCAAAAACTGCTTTGATTTTCGGATTTGAATTGATGATTTTTTCTGAAAGCAGATTACCGTACAGTCTTGCAAAAACCTGTTCAGAACATTCATAAGGATATTCCCTCAGATAAGGCAGTGAGAAAATCGCGTACCAGATCGGGTTGGGTGTCATTTCAAAAGTCAGTTTGAAATTATCCAAAGTCGATGAAGTATTGTTTTTTAATTTGTCAAAACTGAAATTTTTGGTCTGACCCTCGCGCACATGAATCGGCATGGTTTCGGTCACCATCATCCGATTGGTCAATATCGGCAACGCGGACTCTTCGCCATCTGAAAAATCTCCGGCGCTTGCCACTACCCGATAAACCACAGCACCGATGTTTTTTGGAATTTGCAAAGTCCACGAAACATTGTCGCTGTTTCCTTTTTTCACCGTGATGTTTCTGACCGGATTCAGATTTCCGAATTCCCGGTCCAGCGGCTGCATGCTGAAAGCATCAAACAGCATCAGTTTTGCCTGACCTTTCAGCTCCTGATCGGAAAGATTGGTCACTTTGGACGAAAACACGATTTGATCTCCTTCTCTCAGGAATCTCGGTGGATTTGGAACCACCATCAAATCTTTTTGGGTTCTGACGGTCGTTTCAAAATAGCCGGTTCTCAAATCGGGTGTATGTGCCATCGCCATAAATTTCCATGAAGTCAGACTTTCAGGCGTAGTGAATTGAATTTTCACATTGCCGTCCTGGTCGGTTTTCAGATTCGGATAGAAGAAGGCGGTTTCCTGCAAGGCACGACGGGCAGAAATATTGTCAAGATTAATATTCTCATTTTCGGGTTCAGGAACATCCGAAAGCTCAATCGCTGCAAAATCAGGCTCTTCACCGGCATCAATCATATCATAATAATATTGAACAGTATCAACTTTATTACTTCTGCTTATCATTTCCATTTCAGGTGCAGGCGCTGCCATTACAGCATACTCCATATATCCGTCAGCATTTATATCTCTCCTTTTTGTCGATTTCAATCCACCAACACTTCCTCTAAAATAATACCCAAAATTAAATCCAAACCAATTGATCCGGTCAAAGCTCAAATAATAAGAAGGCGAATATTCTTTGTAACGATAGGAAGCAATTGAGTTAAAATTACTTGCCGAAAAACTCTGATTGTATGACCATGAATTGAATCTTGAATAATTTGAATACTGAAACATAGGAAAACTGATGCTGTTGCTTCTGAACTGATCAAGCGATGCATCATACATCGTTGTCAGCATTTCCGCCAGGAATTTGTCTTTGTCCTTTCCGCTGACGGTCAGTTCCCAAACTTCTTTGTCGCCGGGCTGCAATTTATCGCGCATGGTTCCGGCTGTGATTTTGAGCGAACGGTCTTCATACGGCACGGTTACAGTAAGCGTACCCGATTTTGCAGTATTGAATTTCCCAAAATAATAATGAACAAATACATTTCCTCGATCACTTTCGACTATCGGAAATTCAAATGTTTTCACATCATTATTCAGTTTGATTTTCTGTGTCTTTACAATCTCACCTGCTTTTTCCAGTTGAACCAAAACTTCTGCATCCTGAGCAGCGGAAGAAATCTGAACCACAGCATTTTCTCCGGGTTTGTAGGTGTTTTTGTTAAGATTGATTGCAAAAAGTTCATTGTCGGCCGGTGTTTTCTTTTTGTTTCTGTACAGATAAACCGGCTGTTCATAAGGTATGCTGTCATTTCCGTCGATGATAAGAGCTTTCAGCACATAATAACCTTCTTTCCAGTTTTTTGGCTCAATTTTGACTGTTTTTGATTGATTGGTATCAAAATCCTGATTCAAAACCGGTGATTCCATTGACCAGTTTTCCATCTTATTTTCATCGCCGTAGGCATCATGCGGAAAATAATTGATGAATTCATTTTTTGAATACAGCTGATAATCTGTTTCTCCCAATGATGAATCTCTCAGCACACGATTGGGCGGATTGATTTTGGTCAGTGTGATTTTTCCTTTGGCGGGCATAAATTCACCGTTCAGATTGTTGGTAATGATCTGAATCGAATCCAAAACATCCATATCGGTTTTGTCCGAAATCGGAATCTGAAGCCTGTATCTCAAATCCCCGACGGTGATCGACTGTTCCGACGAACGGGTTTCTCCGTTGATGTCGGTCACATCAGCAACCACTCTGTAAGTGAAGGTTCTCTTATTTTTATCTGATGATTTCAGATCTGAATTTGCAGCCGGTTTTGCATTGAATTTGATTTCAAATTTTCCATCCGAATCGGTTTGGGTTTCGCCCTGAATGATTTCTTCCGAAGGTGAACTGTCCGCAAAATCCCATCTCATCCACCACGGGCGATACGGATAAACCGCCTGTCTGTAAACCCGATAAACCACTTTTGCATTGTCGATATTCGCGCCCGAATAAGCGGTTGCTTTTCCTTTTGCAGTGATTTCTTCATCGAGTTTGAAGGTATCGGTTACTTTGTCAAATTCAACTTCAAACTTCGGACGTTTGTATTCTTCAACACTGAAACTGTAGGATGAATGATTCTTTGAAAAATCATCTGCGAGTGAAAAATATCCTGTCAAACCGGAAGCAGGCAATACAAATTCACCCGACACCGAACCAAATTCATTGCTGACCGCTGAAACAGATGTGATTTTTTTACCGTTTGGATCTTTTAATGTGATTTCAACCTTTTCAGAAGCTGCAATCTTATTGTCATTTTTTCCATCACTGTGATATAAAATTGCTTTGAAATAAACGGTCTGACCGGGTCGGTAAATCGCTCTGTCGGTGAAAAATTTAATATTTGCCTCCTTCTTATTTTCTCTGTCTTCATATTGAGGATAAACATAATACTGGTAATCGCCCTGCTCGCCCTGAATCCTGAAAGTATAATAACGATAATTGGAATCGGGTAATTTGAATTTTGCAAGTCCCAGCTCATTTGTAGCCACAGTTTCTGTCAATTTTGAATCGCTGCCTTTTCTTTCATAAACTTCAACTGTTTTTCCGGCGACCGGTTTGCCGCTTTCCCTGTCGGTGAGCAGCAGCATATCGTTCCTGAATGCGATTACAAAATCGGTTACATTCAAAATCTGATACTGCATTTCAGATATATCGGTTTCATATTTAAAATCCTGACGGTTTGAAGTCATGATCAGATAAATCCCCGATTTGAGCGGGTCAATTTTCGCAATCGTGGAATGCAGCTGATAATCATCAAAAGAATTCAAATCAATTTCAAATTCAGACTGTTGCGGAAAGGCCGAGAAAATACGATTCAGATTTTTTTGTTTGTCCTTATCGGCGGCATATCTGAAATCGCTCAATAACTGGTTTTTTAACGGATCGAATTTGAGAATTCTGAAATATATTTTGTCCAGATTTCTGTGACTGATTCTAATTGGAATGTACTGATCAGACGAAACAAAATCTTCTGTCCTCAGTGAATAATCAGCAGAAAGCAAAGATTTTTTGGTCAGTCCTGTAGCATCTGCAACTGCTGATTTTGGAAAATCATTCAGTATCCGGTCCAGAAAAGAAATCGATTTTTCGGTCAGCTCTTTTTTTGTTTTGAAATCTTCAAGTTCTGTTCGACTCACCTCATTTTTATAAAATTTCGCAACTTCCAATAATAAATAAGGTGTAAACGAATTGTGACCGTACTGTTCCGAAAGTCCGATCAATTGATTTTTATAATCTTCATCGGTCAGCGAGCTTTTTGTGAAATTTAAAAGTTCAAGACTGTTGTAAGCTGCTGCAGCCGGATTTTTTGACTGATGGGTTAAAATCAGATCTTTGAGAATCAGTTTGATGTTTTCCTTTTTCTTCTGTTCGGTTTCTTCGTCATAATTCGAACCGTAGAAATATTGTTTTTCGGTTTGAAAGAAATCAATCGCACGATGTGCCAGCAGATCATAAAGTGTCGGTCTGAAATCCCGGGTCTCTTTATCTTTTTCCAAAAGATAATCCCAATTTGAAATCGGCTGATCTTTCAGGATTTTTGAATTTTCAATCGAACTCAGATACAGCTCAGTGATTTTTTGCTTGAAAATATTTTCAGTCCAGAATCTGAAATCAGCACCCGAAACTTCTTCAGTATTGGTTCTGTCGTTGACATTCCACTGATTTTCAATATAGTAATCAGAAAGCATTTCTGCCAGTATCGACTGCAAAATCGCTTTTTCAACTCCTTTTGAATCATTGATTTCTTTTTCAAATTTCCTGACGATTTCAAGTTCAATGTCATCATCATCTGAAGTTTCCATTGAAATCCTGGACTGATAAAACAGCGCACGAATCAGCTGCTGAGCATTTTTATCCTTTTTTGACTGCAGATAGATTTCATCCACTGAAGTCAGCAGACTTTTTGACAATTCTTTCTTTTCCTGTTTTTCGATTTCATTCCACTTGGAATCATAATCATATTTTTTTTGAGCCATGGCCAAAATAAAACTTAAGGTTAGTATAAGCGTAATCAGTTTTTTCATAAAATTGATTTCATCAACTAAAGTGCCAATTTACAGAAAAGGTTTTTAACTGCAGTATGATTTTGAATATGAATCTTTTGTATTTTTGAATTCATACACTCAAATTAAAACCAACCCGATATGAAAACAATCAGACCGCTCATCGTCTGGCTGAGTCTGCTAATTTTCAGCAGCTCTTTTGGCCAGAGCATCATGCAACTCGGACCCAATTATTACACTGCCGGCATACCGTCGGA
>JACFND010000014.1:29598-53587 GCA_019455045.1 Flavobacteriia bacterium | reverse complement strand
TAATGCCTGAATAACATTGACCACTTTCATCAACATTGTACGCCGAACAATAAAAAATCAGGCGCGCAGCGACTGACTTTTCTTTTTGAATCAGCCCCAAACCCGGATCAACGGAGTTAATCCGGCGGAATGCCGGATGTTGGATGTCGGATGCGGAGATTGGTTTCAAGTTTCAGGTTTCAAGTTTTTTACGAGATCCCTATAAACCACAAGATTAGCTAATTACTCGTCACTAATCACTTTGTCGCAAGTTTCAAGTTGAACATCACTGAATAATGTTGACCGCTCTTTAAAAAAACTTACAACAAAAAATCACCAGCTCCCGCTTGCGCCGCCTCCGCCAAAACTTCCGCCGCCAAAACCGCCGAAACCTCCGCCACCGCCGCTGCCAAAGCCGCCTCCACCCCATGAGGATCCGCCCCATGTGCTACGACCCATATTTGAAATGATTACATCGTCAAAAGGACTTCTTCTGACTCCGCCGCCGCCACTGCCGCCTTTGATTGAAATCAGTATGATGATCAGTACCACAATAAAAATCAAAACAATAATTCCTTCCATCGAATCATCAGATTTTTGTTCGGCCTGATATTGCCCGGCAAGCTGAAGCTGTATTGCATCAATCGCATTGTTCAGACCGCTGTAATAGTCTCCGTTTTTGAATGAAGGAATCATCTCACGGTCGATGATCAGTTTTTCGATGGTCGGCGGCATTTTTGCCTGTATGCCGTATCCGCCGCGAAGCGTAACTTTGTGTTCTTTGTCACCAATCACAATCACTATCCCGTTGTGTTTTCCCGCCTGACCGACACCCCAATTCTCACCGATTTCATTTCCGAGCATTTCGATCGGATAACCGTCAAGGCTTTTGAAAGTAACAATCACAATCTGTGTCGAAGTGGAATCGTTGTATGCTACCAGTTTGTTTTCAAGATTGGCCCTATGTTCCGGACTTAGGATTTGACCAAAGTCATGAACCAGTCTTTTTTCGGGTTTGTAATCTTTTTTGACGACATCATAAGGCGATTGTGCCCAAAGACAGATACCGGACAGAAATCCGATCAGCAGCAGAATTTTAAGACCAGCTGATTTCATCGGGTAACTCGTTTTTGTCATCTTCCTGATAAGGGAAATATTTTTTCAAAGCACTTCCTGCCATTTTGATTCCCTTTGTCAATCCCTTTCTGTATTTGCCTTTTTTAAATTTTTTGGCAACTTCCTTTTTGATTTCTTCCCAAAAATCGGACGGCGTCTTTTCGTCGATTCCCCGGTCACCGATGATAATGAATTTATGGTCATTTGGCGAAACATGAAAAAGCACTCCGTTTCTGTCTTTGGTTTCAGACATTTTTAAAAACTCAAAAACCTCAACCGCTTTTTGCCAATGGTCTTCCGAAGGTTCAAAACTGATGTGCACACGGATTTCTCCGCTGGTCTCGAGTTCTGCCTTACGGATTGCTTTGACAATCTTCTTTTCCTCTTTTTTTGTGAGAAATCTTTTTTTCAAGATTTGTTATTTTGAAAAATCAATGGTCGGCGCCTGATCGGCTCCTTCAGCAGCTTTGAAATATCCTTTTTCCTTGAATCCACCAAAACCGGCAATCAGGTTGTTTGGAATTTTCTGGATATAATTGTTGTATTCCTGAGCCGTATCGTTGAATTTCTTCTGCTCAAATCGGATTTCGTCCGCCATGCTTTCCAATGAAGCCTGAAGCGAAAGGAAATTCTGATTTGATTTAAGATCGGGATATCTTTCAACCACAACCATCAGACGGCTCAATGCACTTGAAAGCCCGTCCTGTGCCTGCTGAAATTTGGCAAGATCTGCGGGATCGAGATTTGACGGATCAATGTTGACAGAAGTCGCTTTTGCTCTCGCCTCAATCACCTGAGTCAGCGTTTCCTGTTCAAAATCTCTTGCACCTTTTACGGTTGCAACCAGCTGATCGGTCAGATCTGCACGTTTCTGATAAGCGGTTTCAACATTTCCCCACTGTCCGTTGACTGCATTGTTTTTCGGAATGATTCCGTTATAGATTCCAACACCCCAAAGCACAACAATCGCAATCAGTGCGAGCAGTCCGGCGATACCGCCAACCAAACATCCTTTTTTCATAGCAAATGGTTTTTTTAAATTAGAGTAAAGATATAGTTTTTTGAAAAAACTATCTGATAATTTTTCAGACTTTCAGCAGTGAACCCACCCAGCTTTCGGCCAGCGGCATCTCCCAATTGTCTTCAAATTCCTGAAGCGTAGTCACACCGTTGTGGAAGATATTTGCATGTTCAGGAATTTCACCGTCTCTCACTTTTTGTTTGAAATCTGTCAGCGGAATGGTAAAAATTTCATCATTCAGCCGATACGAAACCCTCATCTGATTGAGCAGTCCAAAGTTAAATTTGGTTTCTATTCTTTTCATCAGCCGGTTGAGCGTATCAAGCGAACAGCCCGAAGTGGGAACCGAACTCTCATCAACTGCCACAACGATAAACCGATCGTACGGAATCGCATAATCTGCAGTCAGTTTTTCACCGTGGGCATTCCACCTGCCCATGAATTCATCAATCATTTCCTCAATTTCAACAAGCTCTTCGCCGCTGAAGTTTCTTTCTGACTGATAAATAATTATTTTTGAATTTTGGGGTAATTTCATCTTTTATATTTTTATGCAAAGTTGATGATTATTTGGCGATTAAACAATGACCTGCAGCAGCTGTCATAAAGTGTATTCCGGCAGATTGAGAAATCTCTGTTTTTGAAAAATTATTTGAAAAACAATAATACGGAAAGTTAATTTCATATTCTCTGAATTCGTCTGCTTTGTTCGCTGATTTAATTCTACAAATATTTCATCCGTCACGGCGAATTGAGAAGTTGATAAAACCTTTAATGGGTTTCAAGCCCTGAAGAGTTTTCCAAAGTAAATCAAATTTTGGATTGATGTTTACCCTGAAATCCGAACCGTAGCGTCTCGATACCGTCATTCTGAGTTCGCCGAAAGCTTTCTCCGCTGCACTCCAAAAAACGACATGGTAGTTTACATTATACAGTTATACAATATACATTATTCAATTTACAGATCTCCCGCCTCAACGATGATTTCAGCCAGATCTTTGACCACAAGCTTGCCCTCTCTTCCTTTTGCTTTCACACCGTCGCTCATCATAGTGATACAGAACGGACAGCCGGTCGCAATCACATCTGCCTGAGATTCGATCGCCTCTTCGGTCCTTTCCACATTGATGTCTTTGTTTCCTTTTTCGGGTTCTTTGAACATCTGCGCACCGCCGGCTCCGCAGCAAAGCGAACGTTCACGACAGTGTTTCATTTCAACCAGTTCGGTATCCAGTTTTTCAATCAGTGTACGCGGTGCTTCAAAGATTCCGTTGCCTCTGCCCAGATAGCAGGGATCGTGAAAAGTGATTTTCTTTCCTTTGAATGCTTTGTTGTCTTCAATCACCAGTCTGCCTTCGTCAATCAGTTTTTGAAGATATTCGGAATGATGCATCACTTCATAATTTCCGCCAAGCGAAGGATATTCGTTTTTCAGAATGTTGAAGCAGTGCGGACAGATGGTCACTATATTTTTAATCTCATAACCGTTCAGAACCTCAATGTTCATCATCGCCTGGGTCTGAAACAGAAATTCGTTTCCGGCTCTTTTTGCAGGATCTCCGTTACAGCTTTCCTCTGAACCGAGAACCGCAAATTCAATCCCTATCTTATTCAGTATCTTCACAAAGGCTCTTGTAATTTTCTTTGCTCTGTCGTCGAAGCTTCCGGAACAGCCTACCCAAAAAAGAACTTCGGGATGTTTTCCTTCGGCTGCAAACTGCGCCATTGTTTTTACTTGAAGTGCTGCCATTTTTGTTGTATTATATAAATGTGTCTTTAATTAATTTCTATGATTCCGAATTTTCGTCAAAAACCTGGATGGTGGTCAATTTATCAACCAGATTGGTGAATTTTCCTTTGTATCGGGTTGCCCTTACCATGTGGTTGTCAATCCAGTGATAATTGCCGCCTCTGGGTTTTCCAAAGATGATTCCGTGATATTTGAAACCGTGTTTCTTCAGCCAGATTTCGGTATATTCTCTGTGCGCTTCTGTTCTTGAAGTGAAGAAATAAATCACATGTCCTTCATCGTACCATTTGTTTAGCATTTTCAGCGCATCGGGATAAACCTCTGCGGTAAGCATTCTTTCGGGTTCTTCGTTTGGAATGTCGTCACAGATGGTTCCGTCAATGTCGATCAGATAATTCTTTACATTGTCGGGCAATACCGGACTTACTTTTTTTCCGTCTTCAATTTTTTCATGCAGCAGTTCCTGAATCTTCTTCTCTTCCATCTCTATTCGTTTTTCAGTATTTTAATCAGTTTTCTTCAGACCATTTCATCCGGTCCTGTTGTCCGTATGGCCAGGGTGCTCCGTTGTTTTCGATGTTTGACATCATCACATTGAGTTCCTGAGGTGCCTGAGACTGTTCCATCACCAGATATCTTCTCATATCCACAATGATCGACATTGGATCTATACCGACCGGACAGGCCTGAACACAGGCGTTGCAGGTGGTACATGCCCAAAGTTCTTCGGGTGTGATATAATCAAACATCAGCGATTTGCCGTCGTCTTCCCATTTTCCTTTTTCATCGATGACTTTGCCGACATCTTCCAAACGGTCTCGGGTTGCCATCATGATCCTTCTCGGCGACAGCAGTTTGCCGGTCATATTTGCCGGGCACTGTTCGGTACATCTTCCGCATTCGGTACAGGTATAGGCATTGAGCAGTTGCACCTGATTCAGATCAAAAATATCTTTTGCGCCGAAAGTTTCGGGTTCTGCAGCTCCTTCTGCCGGTGTTGCATACGGATCAGCATTCGGATCCATCATCAGTTTGACTTCATTGGTCACCGATTCCAGATTGTTGAACTCACCCATGGGTTCGAGTTTTGAAAAATAGGTATTCGGAAACGCCAATATAATATGAAGGTGTTTTGAATAATAAAGATAATTCAGGAAGAACAATATTCCGATGATGTGGAACCACCAGCAGATTCTTTCAACCAGTATCAGTGAACTTTCACTCAATCCGCTCAGCAGGGGTTCAGTCAACCATCCGCTGATCAGGAAGCTGCCTGTATCCACATAATGTTCATTGCCCATTTGCTGAAGCAGCGCATCTGCTCCATTCATGGTCAGCAAAGCGGTCATCAGCAGTATTTCCATGATTAGGATGTAGTTGGCGTCTTTCCATGGCCAGCCTTTCATTTCACGTTTCATGAACCGTTTCACGTGAACGATGTTTCTTCTGATCAGGAAGATGGCACAGGAAATCAGTACCAGCAGTGCAAGAACTTCAAAGAAACTAATCATTCCGACATAGAATCCGCCGAGAAAACTTAGGATTCTGTGGGTGCCGAAGATACCGTCGATCAGGATCTCCATCACCTCGATGTTGATCAGAATAAAACCGACATAGACAAACATGTGAAGAATTCCGGCGACCGGTTTGACGCCCATCTTTCCCTGTCCGAGGGCAAGACGCGCCATCACCTTCCATCTTTCTGCCGGTCTGTCGTGACGATTGTTTGGTCTTCCGAGTTTGATATTCCTGACGATCCGCCCGATGTTGCGGCTGAAAAACCAGATCGCAAAACCGAGAATGATTATAAAGATAATATTGTCAATGTATTGCATGATTTATTCTTCTTTGGGCAGTGGCTGCTGCTTTTTTCCAAAGATAGAAAATTGTATGTATCTGTCGGGATGTTTTTTCATGTCGGACAGAAGCTCATCAAGTGAATTTGTGGTTTTGAGCAGATTGTCGTACAGCTCACGATCTTTCAAAAGCGCTCCCATTGTGCCTTTTCCCGAATTTATCTCGTCGAGTGTTTGGTTGAGTTTTGCAGAGACCTGCTCAAAATTGGCGATAATTTTTTCCAATTCTAAATTATTCAGTTTGTCCGCAGTCTGACCAAATTTTTCAACGGTTGTCTGAGCAACCGAAAGTGTTTTTGTAAGCTGTTCACGATTTTCCTCGATCAGTTTTCCGGCACTGTCTGAAGTCTGGGTCAGTGATTTTGAAGTCTGATTGAATGAAACAAGTGTGGCGTCCAGATTTTTCAGTACCTGTTTGAAATTCTCACGATTTTCATCATCGACCAGTTTGTGGGCATCACCAATGGTTGTATTGAGATTCATCATCAGCGAATCCAGTTTTTTCTGAGTCGGTTCCAGTTTGGTTGAAAACTCATCGAGCATCGAATGTTTGAGCTCGCCTCTGAGTGTATCACCGCTTTTTGCGCTGTTTCCCTTATAATCGAGCAGCAGTCTGACTTCTGCACCTGACATCAGACCGGGTTCCCAGATTTGTGCAATCGTATTTTTTGAAAAATCAATCTTTCTTTCCAGTTTGATGGTGGCAACAAAATAGATCGGTCTCGCATCGTCGACGATTTCTATATTATCCACTCTGCCGACTCTCAATCCGTTGACAGTAACCGGTTTGGAAGGCGCCAGACCGCTGACGTCGCTGTAAACCACATAATAAGTATTGCCTGAAGAAAACAGGTTTTTGCCCTTTAAAAAATTAAAAAGTGTATAAAAAGCAATCATTGTGACAATCACTACAAAACCCGCTTTTGCCTCCCTGGTAATCTTCATTTCAAAATCTTTGCTGCAAAAGTAATTATTATTTTCGGTTGTGGATTATTCAAGCGGTTTTTTACCGTCAAAAACGACTACGATTGCATTTCTGAAGCCTCTGCTCTTGACATAATTGAGCTCTTTCTGTGCATCTTCATAGGTTTTTGTGGTTCCGTAGTAATAGAAATTGGTTTTTCCTTTCTTGATTCTCAACACGTCTTTGAGTCCGCCGAATTTGCCGTCTCTGTCTCTGTATTTCTTATCCGAAGCAAGGAATTGGATTCTGTAATTCTGATTGCCGATCAGTTTTTCATTGTTGACAAATTCAACCACAAATGCATCTTTGAAACCTTTTTTAATGGCATAATTCAACAACTGATCGCGCTCGGAAGCCAGATTGGTGTTACCGTAATAATATTTGTAGAGATCTCCTGCCTGAACTACTTCAACATCTGTCAGACCGTTGAGCTGTTTGGCGCTTGGCGCATATTTGTTTTTTGAAACCAGAATCTGAATCTTGTAAGTCAATCCGGCAACCGGCTTTTCAACTTCCTTCGGTTTTTCTTCCATTACGATGCGACCGTCCTTTTCGTCGTATTCCTGTTTGTATTTTTTAAATGCCTGAAAAAGAGATTCTGCTCTTTCCTGTTTTCCTTTTTCTGTGGACAGATAAGTGCCTTCGTCAGGATTGGAAATAAATCCGAGTTCGACCAAGACCGAAGGTGATGCATTTTCTCTGAGTACGTGGAAAATGTTTTGTTTGACTCCCCTGCTAGACCGTCCGCCGCGACTGAATTCATTTTCAACCAGACTTGCATATTTGATGCTTTGATCGAGATAAGCAGAGTGCATGATTTCAAAAGCAATCACAGCTTCTTCGTCATTCGGATCAAATTTCTGATAGCGTTCCTGATCATCCTCAAGCAGGATCACACTGTTCTCACGTTTTGAGACTTCCATGTTTTCCTCCATCCTTCTCAATCCCATCACAAAAGTTTCTGAACCGTATGCGCTTTTGTTTGCGGCTGAATTGCAGTGGATGGAAACAAACAGATTCGCATGATTTTTATTTGCTATCCGTGCTCTTTCCCAAAGTTCGAGAAAGACATCGGTTTTGCGGGTGTAGATTACCTGAACGTCTTTGAAGTTTTTTTCAATCAGCTGTCCAAATCTCAGCGCTACATCAAGGGTGATATCTTTCTCATTTTCAACCACTCCCCTTGCGCCTATATCTTTTCCGCCGTGACCGGCATCAATTACAATTACAAAATTCGCTTTCTTTTGAGCTGTTAAAATTCCGCTCCCCAATGTTAAAATCAGAACACTGAAAAAAATTTGTTTGCAAATCCTCGTTAATCCCATTCTACAGCAACAATTTTTGTTTACTTTTGAAACGTTTTAGCGCAAAAATAAGTATTTAGTTTGCATAAAAAGATTTTTAAATATCTATTTACATTAACTTTTCTACTGTTTATCAACAGTCTGACCAATGCTCAGATAACAGAGAAGAGTGACAGCAGTAAAATTATTCAGGATTCGATTGAGATTCAACCGGTCAAAGAAGAGCGGCTTGAAGATATACTAATCTATAATTCGGATGATCAGGTTCACGCATGGAAAAAGAAAATGAGCTATCTGCTCAGAAATGCTGTGGTCAAATACACCGATATGGAAATCAATGCTGATTATGTGGAAATCAATTGGGAAACCGGTGATGTGTTTGCAGACGGTAAGAGAGATTCGGTCGGAAAGATGATTGAACCCACCATTTTTAAACAGGGCGGGAAACAATATGAACAGCACAGTTTTAAAATTAATTTCAAAACCAAAATCGGTACTGCCTACAATGTAAGAATCGAAGAAAGCGATGGCGTGCTGGTGGGCGGAACCGTAAAAAGAATCAATGACAGCATTATGTTTGTGAGACGCGCCGACTATACCACAGACACTTATTTTATGCAGAAAAAGACGGACGAACCCGATTATGTGCTCAGGACGAATATGGCAAAATACATCGACGGAAAACACAAATCGATGATTACCGGTCCGATCAATATGCGGATTTATGATGTGCCGACACCACTGACACTGCCGTTTGCATACATTCCGCTGGGCGAAAACCGTTCTGCCGGAATCATCATTCCGTCGTTTGGTGAAAGAAACGATGTCGGATTTTATCTGGAAGGAATGGGATTCTATCTGCCGATCGGTGATTATGTGGATCTGTCGCTGACCGGTGAACTGTACACAAAAGGAAGCTGGGGGACGCATGTGAATTCGACCTATCGGAAGAGATACCGTTTCAGAGGCGGATTCAGATTTGATTATGAAAACCGAATAACAGGCATCAAAGGATTGGATGATTACAACCGGATGAACAATTACAGAATCAATTGGAATCATGCACAGGACCCGAAGGCAAATCCGATTCTGATTTTTTCTGCCAATGTGAATATGAGCAGTTCTCAGTATTATCGCGAGAGCATCAACAATTCGAACATCATCAACGGAAGTGTTTATACCAATTCGGCTTCGTCATCGGTTTCTGTCAATAAGATTTTCCCGAATTCACCTTTTTCACTGTCTGTGGTTGCATCGCATCATCAGAACAACAACACATCTTCAAATCAGCCGGCAAATATGCAGTTTGTATTGCCACAGCTGACTTTCAATATGAGCAGAATCTATCCGTTTGCGCCAAAAGTCGGCAGCAAGAAAGGATTGGTAAAAAATCTGGCGGTCGGGTACAATATGAACGTCGTCAACAATATCAACACGAATGAAGACGATGCATTTACTTCCAGAATGTGGGAAAATGCAAAAAACGGTGCGAGACACAGAGTCGATCTGACCACCGGCGCAACGCTGGGCAGTTATTTCCCGATTTCATTTACTGCAGGTTACGACGAAGTCTGGTATCTGAAAACTTATGAAAAAGAATTTGATCCGAATGAAAATATGGTTGTCACAAAAGATGTAAACGGTTTTGACTCATACCGGACTTTCAATTTGGGCGTGGGAATTTCAACCAATCTGTACGGAACTTATATTTCAAAAAAGGAAGATGCGCTGATCAAAGGAATCCGTCATGTGATTTCGCCGACCGTCGGTTTTGGCTATCGTCCTGATTTTGGCTCTGAAGAATGGGGATACTATGATTATTACCGCGGTCCGGACGGAAGAAAAGTTTTGTATTCCAGATTTCAAGATGGTGTATTTGGCGGACCGCCCACCGGTGAAAGCGCTTCGATCAGTTTTGGATTGAGAAACAATCTGGAAATGAAAGTCCGTTCAAAAACCGATTCGACCGGATACAATAAGATCAAGATTTTTGAATATCTCGACATCACTTCATCCTACAATATGGCAGCCGATCAGTTCAAACTCGCACCGGTCAATGTGTCGGGTATGACCAAACTGTTCAATCAGAAACTGAATCTGCAGTTCAGAGCATCTTTTGATCCATACAAAATTCAATTTGAAGACGATTCAAATGTGGGGACAAGAATCAACAAAGTCGGTGCATTCCGACTGACAGATTACAGCGTGAACTTCGGATATAATTTTGACAACAAAACTTTTGGAGACGGATTTGATTCCAAAAAATATGATCGAAGAGGTGAAGTCAGAGACGAGAATTTCTATTTTGACGAATATGATTATGCGCATTTCTCGATTCCGTGGCGGCTCGGTCTGAATTTCACACACAACTATTCGCGCGGAAATTTGAGAAAAGGAATCAACACCACGGTGGTTGCGATCAATGCATCAATTTCTCCCACACCATACTGGAGTTTGAGCACTTCCACTTCTTATGATTTCACTGCAAAGAAATTGTCTGAAGCCAGGATTTCATTCAACCGGGATTTGAGAAGTTTCAACATCAATTTCTCATGGGTCCCGTTTGGCCGTTACAAAACCTGGGATTTCTTTATCGGCATCAAGGCAGACATACTGAAGGATGCTGTGAAATACGATTCAAAGGCATCCACACTGTTGAGAGGCGGAGATTTTTAAATGAAACAATTTTATGTAATTTTGCATCATTATGAAAAAGACAATTCACACCACCAAAGCACCTCAGGCCATCGGCCCGTACAGTCAGGCGATTGCTGCCGGCAATATGCTGTTTATTTCGGGTCAGATTCCTGCTGATCCCGAAACCAGAGAAATCATCCACGAAATCGATGCGGCAACCCATCGGGTGATGAAAAATCTGGAAGCGATACTCAATGAGGCGGGTGCGTCTTTTTCAAATGTGGTTAAAACCAGTATTTTTCTAAAGGATATGAATGACTTTGCAACCGTCAACGAAATCTATGCATCCTATTTCACGGACGGCAGCTATCCGGCACGCGAAACCGTTCAGGTGGCAAAACTGCCTGCCGATGTGAAAATTGAAATTTCAATGATTGCACAGCTTTAATTGTCATGATTATACGAAATACACTTGGTGTCATCATCGGGCTTGCCGCTGCTATGGGAATCATAACTTTTGGTATCTCACTGAACCAGAATTGGATCGAATATGACTATTCAAAATTTCCGTACGAGCATTGGAATCGTGTGATCAGATACGCTGCAAAAACACCAAAGGTCAGAGATGAATTTTTCTTTGCACTGCTGCTTTCATGCGGTGTCGGTGCAATTTTTGGCGGTCTGATTACCGCAGCCATTGTGAAAACTGCAAAGAAAGCTTACGCAACTCTGGTTGGATTTTTACTTTTTGTAATTGCTTATCTCGATGTGATTTTTACACCGCATCACCCGACCTGGTACGAGATTTCAATCCTTCCGGTATTGTTTTTCTTTTCGTGGCTGGGCGGACTGCTGACTGATCTGGTTTCTAAGAAAATTCGTCTATCAAGGAAACGGGATTCTCAGCAAGCGTGATTCCGTCTGTAATCAGATGCGCAATGTCGCTTTGGTTTGCTGAAATTTCTTTCAGATAATTTTTAATTGAATTTTCAATTTTGAATTTATTGCTGTGCGCAGTTTCAAACAATTCGACCGGCAAAAGCCATTCTTCCGGATAATCTGATTTCAGTGTTTCAAAAATCTGATTCAGTTTCTCTTCAGACAGCAAAGCGCTGTTTTGTCTCATCTCACGAATCTGAGTGTACATATCGAGCAGCCTTTGTTTTTCCTGACTGATAATTTCTCTTTTGTTGCCCGGTTCCAGCTGATGGGTGGTCATATCAAACGAATTGAAATCTGCAGGTCCGGCATAGGCCGAAACAATCGATTTTCCGATTGCCATATCATAAATTCCCCAATCGGGATGAAACAGTACTTCGTCACCATATTTTACGGTACAGTTTTTAAATGAAATCACCAGCACTTTTCCTTTTCTGTTCCTCACACCTGTAATCACTTCGCCTTCAACGGTCACACCGCCTTCAAATTCAAGTCTGCACATCTCTCCTTCTCTGATTTTGTATGCTTCCAGATCGTTGGGTGACATATTTTCAATCGCCATATTGATGTCTTTCAGTCTGCCCACCGGCGAACCGAAGCCGTCTGTATGATAATTGATTCCGTGACCGATCAGTTCTTTTTCGTGATACGAAAGCGCAGTCGGACCGGTTGCCTGTATATAAACCGGATTGTTGTGGCTGTCGGTGATGATTTTTGTAAAAACGCCGGAAACCTGAAGACCGGTATTGTATTCGATCGTTCCCAGATTTTTTGATTCGATCAGCATATTGATTCCTTCGGTTCCGCCTCTTCTCAGTCCCATCTGATTTGCAAACTGTTCGAGCACAAAACTCAGATGTGCAAAATCGGGAGTTACAAAAAGCTGCGGCTGAGGCTGAGTAATATCAAATGAAACATCAGCTGCAGAAATATCATAAAATATCTTTTTCACATGATCTTTCAGACAGGATTTGCTCTCACCGATTGACGATAGCAGTCCTGCGCCGTAGATTTTCGGATTGTCCAGTGTGCCGATCAAGCCATATTCAACCGTCCACCAGTGAAGATTTCTGATCTTTGACATTTCTGAAAGTGCAGCTTCGGAATTCTGAAGATCGAGCACATGCTGTTCGGCACGTTCCACCACTTTCGGATCGCTGTTTCTGTCTTCTTTTACAATCGACAAATGTCGGATCGCTTCATACATTTCATAATCCATTGCGGACGAAATCGCTTTGCTTCCGATTTCACCAAATCTTCTCAGATATTCGGCATATTCGGGATTTGCAATGATGGGCGCATGTCCGGCCGATTCATGAATGATGTCCGGCGCGGGCGTATATTCGATGTTGTCAATCTGTCTGATGTCGTGCGCAATCACCAAAACATTGTATGCCTGAAATTCCATAAATGCAGTCGGCGGTATGAATCCGTCCACCGCAACTGCTGCCCAACCGATTTCTTTCAGGATTCTGTTCATGCCGTACATGCTCGGAATTTCTTCGGTCGATATGCCGGTTTTGTGAAGTCCTTCCACATAACTGCCGTGTGCAACTTTTCGAAGATAATCCACATTCTTTCTCATCACATATCGCCACACCGCCTGATCCTGAGGCGTATAACTTTCGTAATGCTGATCGTTGACATATTGTTTCAAATGGTGGGGAAGTCTTTTCAGAACTTCATTCTCTTCGTAATGCATGACATTTGGTTTTTGCGAATAGCTAATTTACAATTTTTATTTGAATCAGTTTTTAATTCGGATTTATTCTGAAGTTAAAATTAAACCAAATAAAAAATCCCTTCCAACCGCGGCAAAAAGGGATTTTTCAAATATTAAGGGCAAAATTATTCGGTGATCAAAAGTCTGAAACCTTCGCCGTGGATGTTCACGATTTCCACATTCGGATCGTCTTTCAGATATTTTCTGAGTTTTGCGATATAGACATCCATACTTCTTGAAGTGAAATAGTTGTCGTCGTGCCAGATTCTGGTCAGCGCGACTTCTCTCGGCATCAGATCATTTTTGTAAACTGCAAGCATTCTCAGCAGTTCGCTTTCTTTTGGCGAAAGTTTGTGAGAAATTTCTCCAATGGTCAGCTGTCTCAGTTTTGCATTGAAATCGAATTTTCCGATTTTAAATTCTTCCTGCTCAAATTTTTCTTCTTCTGCAGAATGTCTTTGCAGCACCGCTCTGATTTTGTACAAAAGCACCTCAGAATCAAAAGGTTTTATCACATAATCATCTGCTCCGATCTTGTATCCGTTCAGAACATCTTCTCTCATATTTTTTGCAGTAAGGAAGATGATCGGCTGATCGTTTTTGATTTCCTTAATTTCTTTTCCCAGCGTAAATCCGTCTTTTTTGGGCATCATCACATCCAGTATGCACAGATCGAATTCACCTCCTTTGAATTTACCCAGACCGTCTTCACCATCAATGGCGTGAATGACATCAAAATCATTCATCACCAGATAATCCTTGAGCACTGAACCGAAACTCGGATCATCTTCAACCAGTAAGAGTTTTTGCTTTTCGTTCATTTTTTATTTTTTTACAGGCAGTTTGACAAAGAAAGCGCTTCCTTTTCCGGGTTCGCTCTCGGCGTGAACCTGTCCTTTGTGCAATTCGACAATCTTTTTTACATAAGCCAATCCCAATCCGTGTCCTTTTACGTTATGGATATTTCCGGTTTCTTCACGATAAAACTGTTCAAAAATCTTTTTCAAAACAGATTTGTTCATCCCGATTCCGCGGTCCCGTATTTCAATTACCACATAATCATCTTCGTTGTATGTCTTCACATTAATTTCGGGACTGTCCTTTGAATATTTCCGGGCATTGTCCAAAATATTGTTCAGCGCATTCTCAAGATGAAAAGGATCGCCTTCAATCATTGAATTTGACGCGTTGTAATCCTCAAAAATAGTGCCATTTGAATTTTCAACCATAAACCGGATGTTCGAAACACTCTTTCTGACCAAATCTTCAATGCTCATCTCCTGAAGATTGATATCCAACTGATTCCGCTCAAGTTTTGCCATTCTGAGCACCATTTCCACCTGGGTATTCATCCGTTTGTTTTCCTGTTTGATCAGTTCTGCATAGTACTTGATCCGCTCCCGGTCATTGATTACTTTTTCATTTTTCAAAGCATCCGAAGCAATGTTGATCGTCGCAATCGGTGTCTTGAATTCGTGGGTCATATTGTTGATGAAATCGGTTTTGATTTCAGACAGCGACCGCTGAAACTGCATATAATAAATGGCAAGCGAGAACACGGATACGATGATGATGGTAAAGATGATGGTCAGCATCACGATCGGAATGATCGGTCCGAGAATGGACAACTGTTTGTCCGGAAAATAAGTTGAAATCAAATATTGGGGACGATCGCTGTTGTCATAAAAAACCGGAATTGTAAATTCTTTTTCTTTGAGATCAAATCCGGGCGAAGCAACCGCAGTTACCGCCGAATCTGCACTCAGCACCGCCAATTGCGGATGTGACTGAACACCTCTTCTTCTGAGCTGTTTGTAAAAAACCGAATCGAGCACTTCCAGACTCAGACGTTTTTCAATCGGTCGGTTTCCGGCATCGATTCTCGCAAGTCTTTCAATGCTGAAGTTTGCATTTTTAAAATTTTCTTCGTTGTCCAAACTCAAATTCTGAATGATGTTTGCACCCGAATCTTTTGGAATTTTCACCGTCCTTTCCTGAGAATAAAGATTCGCTCTAATCAGACTGTCATTGTATGTATCTGAAACCGGAACCACAGAACGTTCGAGTATGTATCGGGTCATAGTAATATAGGTCACACCGGCAGAATCCTGAATCAGCTGTGAAGACATCACCTGAGGTTTGCTGGAAGTCGAATCAAAATCATTTCTGACATCCTCAAATCTTTTGTAATAATGTTCCAATTCATGCTGATTGATCTCGTCAACCGTCGCATTCAGAGACTGATAGACCCGGCCGTTGAACTCTTCGGTCTGGGAAACAAACACCTTCTGACTCCAGTAAAATTGGATAATAACAAGTCCGATGAGTGCAACACCCATCAAAACAATCAATATCTTGTTAAATCCTCTTCTCATTGGTTACTCATGCAAATTTAACATTTCACGGCGGTCAAAAATTACTTTAACAACGATTTAACCCGATTGATATTGCTTTAACAAATCTTTGTAAACTCGGTCAAATTCGAGTTTCAGTTCGTCAAGTCCGTGATTGTTATAGATTACAAAATCAGATTTTTCAATCCGCTGACTGTCTGTCCACTGGTTTTTGATCCGGCTTTGAATCTGTTCTTTACTCAGCTGATCACGCTCCATCACCCTTTTGATCCGGATTTCTTCGTCTGCCGCAACCGTAATGATTGCATCGCAGTCTTTCCAGGAACCGCTTTCAAAAAGTATGGCGGCTTCTTTTACTGCAAATGCTGAATCCAGACCGTTCAGCCAATTTTCGAAATGACGAAACACAGCAGGATGAACGATGCTGTTCAGTTTTTTTAAAGCTTTTTTATTTTTGAAAACCAGAGATGAAATATAGGCTCTGTTGTAAATTCCGTCTTTGTAGGTTTCTTCTCCGAATTCTGAAGTCAGTTTTTTGATCAGTTCGGGATCGTTATTCATCAGCAGTTTGGCTTCATCGTCTGCATTGTAAACCGGAATTCCTTTTTGCCGGAACCATTTGGCCAGCGTACTTTTTCCGGAACCGATTCCTCCTGTAAGACCAACGATTTTCATCTGAGAATGAATTTGGAATTGAGATTTGATTTTCGGCGGGAAACCGAAAAATAAAAAGGCCGAAACAGTCTGTCCGGCCTTTTATCGTTAGAATAAATTATTCTTTTTTTTCAGCTCCGGCAGAATATCTCGCCTTGCTGAGTTCACCCGAAATCGCGTTTCTTTCAAACTTGATTTTTCCGGCTCCTGTTTCAAGGGTAACCGTATCGGGTCCGAGTTCAAATATTTTTCCGTGAATCCCTGAAGTGGTCACGACCCAATCACCTCTTTTCAGAGCCGACTGGTATTGTTTTTCCAATTTATTTTTACGCATACCCGGACGCAAAATCAGAAAATACATGATTGCGAACATACCGCCGAACAACAGCAGCATTGACATGCCACCTCCTTCTGGAGCTGCAGTTTGCGTAAAAATATAGGCTGTTTCCTTCATTTCTTTGTTTTAAAAATTAATTTCCTACCGGTACGGGTGCAGCCACAGGTGCTTCATCATTTGGCAGAGTTGCTGTAAATGTCCAGGTTTCTTTGCCTTTTACGGTATTGGTTGTCAACGTTACTGTTTTTTGCTGTCTTCCTTTCTGAGTACCTGCATCATAAGTGATTTTCATCGAATCGGTTGCGCCCGGTGCGATCGGCTCTTTTGGCCAAACCGGCACTGTACATCCGCATGAACCGACTGCATTCTTAATGATCAGCGGTGATTTTCCGGTATTTGTGAATTTAACGAAGTGATCGACTTTTGCTGCTTTTGGAAGTTCACCGAAATCGTAGGAATCAGAATCAAATTTCAATTCTGCTGCTGTAGCCGGATCAACGACCAGACTTGCCTGTTCCTGTTTTTCCGCATCTGAAAAATAAGCAGATGCTTTCTCCTTTTTGCAGGATGTCATTACCATCAGTCCCAGTACGCCTGCCAAGAAAATTGTGTTTCTCATCTTTAATATATTTTTAAGGGTCTAAATTTAGTAAAACTATTTAAGTTT
Source organism: Flavobacteriia bacterium (assembly GCA_019455045.1). Lineage (GTDB taxonomy): Bacteria > Bacteroidota > Bacteroidia > Flavobacteriales > Weeksellaceae > Moheibacter. The sequence goes on along the minus strand of JACFND010000014.1, from coordinate 36,286 downwards.
CAACCAAAATAAAAAAAATTAAAATCTCGGTGTATCCTTTATCACCCGATCGAGTATGCCGTTGATAAAGATGTTGCTGTTTTCGGTCGAATAAACTTTTGAAAGTTCAATGTATTCGTTGAGAATGACCTTGGGCGGAATGTTTTTGAAATAAAGAAATTCGGTCAAAGCCATTTGAAGAATGATCAGATCGATGGCTGCAATCCGGTCAATTTCCCAGTTTTTTGCTTTTTCGTCAATGATCTTCGCCGTTTCATCATCATGACTCAGCGTTTCTCTGAATAATTTGATTACGAAATCACGGTCTTCATCATCCTTATACACCTTAAATAATTTGAATCCCGGATTGCTGTTTGGAATAAATGATTTCAAAGTCGTTGCCACCATTGAATTCCCGATATGAAAATCATCTGACCAGTACATATTTTTGTCTTCCATCCAGTCGGCAAGATCTTCATCGGCTGCGATGTATTTTTCATAAATGTCAATCATAAACGAACGGTCTTTTGAAAAGGATTCATCCTTATCGGCCATATAATCGGCATATTCACTGCCCGAAGTGATTCGGTTAAAGATGATTTTGGGATAATCATTCTCAAGCATATCCCAGTCAAGCTGTTTGTTTTTTGAAGTATAATTGTTGAGTTCTTCGTTTTCTTCAAGAAATCTGAAAATCGGATTGTTTACAAATTTGAGATTCGGATTCAGATCGTTTGCGGTCGGAAAATTTTTGTTTTTTGCAACTTCCATTTTATTTTCCGCAATTTCTTTTTGGAATTTCAGCAGATTGAGCAGATAAATGTAGAGATCATAAATCTGATCCACTCCCTTCAGCATATTTTTCTCTATCACCCTTTTGTCAGCTTCCTTGCCTGACATTTTCCAGGCGTAGATTGACTGCATTGCTTTTTCCCGGAGTTGTCTTCTGCCCAGCATAATTTCAAATAAGTTTAATCTCAGTGTGGCGGCAAAGGTAAACAAAAAGCAGTAAATTTGCAGCGTGAAAGAATTGCAATCATTAAACAAATTTATTTGGAAATACAGATGGCAGCTGATCACCGGATTTTTGATGGTGATTCTTTCAAATTTTGTTTCGGTTTATTCGATTACCTACGTCGGAAGCGCAGTCAACGACATTGAAAATGTGCTGAGCCGATACACCTCGGGAGATACAGGCGATCTGGATCAGGTCAAAAAAAGTCTGATGTATGCGGCCCTTTTATTTATCGGACTCAAAGTGGTTGCAGGAGGATTTATGGTCGGCGTCCGACTGATGATCATTGCAACTTCAAGACACATCGAATATGATCTGAAAAACGAAATTTACAAACATTACCAGAAACTTTCGCTTTCATTTTACAAAACCCACAAAACAGGAGATTTGATGAACCGGATCACCGAAGATGTCGCTTACGTGAGACAATATCTCGGACCGGGCATCATGTATCCGATGGATCTGATTTCAAGAGCAGCCATCATACTGGTATTTATGATCAAAATCGATCCGATGATGACGCTTTATGCATTGGGACCGCTGCCTGTGCTTTCATTTCTGATCTACAGAGTGGCAACCATCATCAGCAGAAAAAGCAAGGAAGTTCAAAAACAGCAGTCGGAGATTTCATCGACCGTTCAGGATACATTTTCGGGCATACGGGTGATCAAATCATTCAATACCGAAGAAACCACCAAAAAGAATTATGCAAAAGAAGCGGTTGATTATGAAAAGAAATCTTTGTCGCTTGCACAGACTCAGGCCTATTTTTCACCGCTGATGATACTGGTTGTCGGTGTCAGCAATCTGCTGATTCTCTATATGGGCGGCATCAGATATTATGAAGGAAAACTCGATATCGGGATCATTGCTCAATATTTTATGTATCTGAATATGCTGATCTGGCCGTTTACCTCGCTCGGATTTGTCACCATGCTGGTTCAACGCGCCGAAGCTTCGATGGGAAGAATCAACGAATTCCTCAAGCAGTCGCCGGAAATTGAAAACCAAATTGAAGAAAAAACAGCAGTCAGCGGAAAAATCGAATTCAAAAATGTGGGTTATACCTATAAAAATACCGGAATTGAAGCATTAAAAGACATTTCATTCAAACTTGAAAAAGGAGAATCGATTGCGATTATGGGAAAAACCGGTTCGGGCAAATCGACCGTTGCGCTGCTGCTCGCCAGAATGCTTCAGCCGACCAAAGGCGAAATCCTGATTGACGATATTCCTTATGAGGATTTGAATCTGCATTCACTCAGAGAAGCAATCGGATTTGTTCCACAGGAGGCTTTTCTGTTTTCGGATACGATCAAAAACAATATCCTTTTTGGTTCGATCTCGGACGGTGACAGCGAAAAAGCAATCCATTATTCCAAAAAAGCAGCGGTTCACGACAATATCGCTCATTTCAAAAATGGTTATGAAACCATATTGGGCGAAAGAGGCGTAACGCTCTCTGGCGGACAGAAACAAAGGATTTCTATTGCACGCGCACTGATCAAAGAACCCGAAATCCTGGTTTTTGACGACAGTCTTTCTGCGGTTGACACCGAAACCGAAGAAGAAATCCTGAAAAATCTTCAGTCAGAAATGAATCAGAAAACCACCATTATCATCACCCACAGGGTTTCGTCTGCAAAAAATGCGGACAATATCATGGTGATCGACGAAGGAAGAATCGCAGAATACGGAAGCCATTCGGAACTGGTGGCAAAAGAAGGCGCCTATTTCAATCTGGTCAAAAAACAGCTGTCTGAAGTCGAATAAGAATTCGATTCTTCGGATTTATCCCATTACCCCTGCTCAATCAGCCAATCAAATTATACTTCAATTGCAAAACTCCGTTTAGGAAATTATCTGCCTTAATTTTTGATAATTCGTTTTTTTTTATAGATTTGTTAGCAAAGTATTAACACTTCTTAATTGACACAACAAAATGAGTGAAAACGATTTTACAGAACGATCTGATTCTGAGGGAGTTTACTCCAAGGTGCTCAGAGCAGGCAGAAGGACTTACTTTTTTGATGTGAGAGAAACAAGGGCAGGCGACTATTACCTGACCATCACAGAAAGTAAGAAGAACACAGGTGAAGACGGCTCATTCTTCTATAAAAAACATAAAATTTATCTGTACAAAGAGGATTTTGAAAATTTCAGAGAGATTCTGGATGACACCACCTCTTTTGTGGTAAATGAAAAAGGAGAAGAAGTAATTTCAGAGCGTCATCAGAGAGATTTTGACAATCATCATTTTGAGGAAAATCATCAGAATGAAAAGGTGGCAGAAAGAAACGGGACCGAGTCCTTTACCGACATTGATTTTGATGATATTTGAATTTAAACAAGACAATTAAACACACACAAGGGACATTTATTTTTTGGTTATTAAAAAAACCGTTTCAGAAATTTGAAACGGTTTTTTTATTCACTGTTATTCCGACTGTCTTATTTGAGCAGTTCTTCAATTTTCTGTTTTTCTTCTTCGGCCAATTCATGATCCACAAGAATTCTACCGCTGTGTTCGTCGCTGATGATCTTTTTGCGCTGTGCAATATCCAGCTGTCTTTGCGGCGGAATAGTGAAGAATGAACCAAAAGAAGCATCTCTGTAAACCGGAACCACAGCCAGTCCGTTTTTCACGCTCGAACGGATTCTTGAATAAGCTTTCAAAAGTCTTTCATCGATGACAGAAGCAAATTCTTCAGATTTTTTGATCAGGAAATCTTCTTCTTTTTCGGTTTCGCTGATGATCGAATCCAATTCTGATTTTTTGATTTCATAATGCGCTTTCAACTGATCCAGTTTTTCCTGAACGTCCTCTTTGTTTTCTTTCTTTTGCGCAATTTTTGCATTGAATTCCTTGATTTTCTTTTCAGAAAACTGAATTTCAAGTTCCTGATATTCGACTTCTTTTGCCAAAGATTCGAATTCACGGTTGTTTCGGACATTGTCCTGCTGTTTGCCGTATTTCTTGATCAGCGCCTCAGACGCCTTGATGTCCTCTTTTCTCGATTTGATTTCGTTTTCCAAATCTTTGATTTCATCATCAATCTTTTTGATTCGGGTTTCCATCTGGGTTACATCATCACCCAAATCTTCAACCTCAAGCGGCAACTCACCGCGGGTATTTCTGATTTCGTCCAAACGAGAATCGATCAGCTGTAAATCATACAGAGCGCGAAGTTTTTCTTCTACACTCATTTCTTTTTGTTGAACCTTTTTTGCCATATTTTAATAGTAATAAACAGGATTTGTGTCAATCTCTGATTTTAGGATTGCAAAATTAGTAAATTTTTCTGACAGATAAGCAGTTAATAATTCTTTTGTGAATTGTTCGGATTCATAATGACCGATATCTGCCAGCAATATCCGATTTTCCGCACTGAAAAAATCGTGGTATTTCAAATCGGCGGTTACAAATACATCCGCTCCTGCGCTTTTTGCATTTCGGATTGCAAAACTGCCCGAACCACCCAATACAGCGACTTTTCTGATTTTTTTGTTCAGCAGTTTTGAATGACGAACTGCCTTTGCATTCATTTTTTGTTTCAGATAATTCAGAAATTCGATTTCATCCATTTCATTTTCCAATTCACCGATCATCCCCATCCCGATGGTCTGGTTGTCATTGACCAAAGAGAAAATTTCATAAGCAACTTCTTCATACGGATGATTGTCTTTCAATGCTTTTAACACTGAATTTTTCAAATGTTTTTCAAAAATCACACTGATCCGGATTTCATTTTCTTTGTGAATTTCACCGATTTCACCCACATACGGATGACTTCCTTCGCCGGCTCTGAAAGTTCCGATTCCCTCGATATTGAAACTGCAGCAATCGTAATTTCCGATACCGCCCGCACCTGCATTAAAAAGTGCAGTTCTCAGTTTTTCAGCATTTGGAGTCGGTACATAAGTCACCAGATGAAGGATGGTTCCCTTTTGAGGAATCAGGATTTGTGTATTTTTTAATTCCAGTTTTTTGCAGATTTGAAAATTCACGCCTTTGTCGGAATTGTCCAAAGCAGTATGGGTTGCATAAATCGCAATATCGTTTCTGATTGCCTTGATTACCGCTTTTTCAACATAGGAAGCACCTGTGATTTTCTTCAGACCCGAAAAAATAATCGGATGAAAACTCACAATCAGATTGGCTCCTTTTTCAATTGCTTCATCCACTACCGATTCAAGCGTATCGAGCGTCACCAGGATTTTTGTGACTTCGGCTTCGGCATCACCGACCAGCAGACCGACATTGTCAAAATCTTCGGCATAAGCCGTCGGTGCGAGCTTTTCAAGATGACTGATAACTTCTGAAATTTTCATTTTTTAAAATTATTGGTGTGCAAGTTAACAAATTAGACCGATAAAATTTTGAACTTTCAGTCGGTTTGATTCAAACAAAAACCCCGACTTAAACGGGGTTTTCTTTAATTTTATTTGGAATGGAAAATTACTCCAAAATTTCCATATCAAAATACAGGGTTGCATTTGGCGGAATCACACCACCCGCGCCCTGAGCACCGTAACCGAGTTCAGGCGGAATGATCAGAAATACTTTGGTCCCTTTTTTAAACATGGTCAAAGCTTCCATCCAACCCGGAATCAGCTGGGTCACACCCACTTCTGCCTGCAGCGGCTGGTTTCTGTCATAAGACGAATCGAGTTTCTCACCGTCGTTCAGTCTCAAAGTGTAATGAACATTGAGCGTATCACCGTTCAAAGGCATCGCGCCGGTTCCTTCTTTTTCGATGTAGTACATCAGACCCGAAGCAGTTTTCTGAGCTTTTGCAGTCAGATCTTTTTGTCTTTGAATCTCTTTGTCTCTTTCGGCCCGTGCTTTCTTTTCGATTTCTGCCATCTTTTCTTTGTGAATGGCTTCTGCTTTTGCAAACTCTTTTCCGCCGTCGTAATTTTTGTATTTATCACCTTTTTTGATGATGTACACATGCTCGATCACCACATCCTGAACCGGTTTGTCCTGTGGTCCTTTCTTTACGTTTGCAATTGAATCGATCACATCCAGACCTTCGATCACCTGACCAAAAATCGTATGTCTGCCGTCCAGCCAGGGAGTTGGAACTTCTGTGATGAAGAACTGGCTTCCGTTGGTGTTTGGACCTGCATTTGCCATTGACAGCATTCCTTTTTTGTCGTGTTTTTTGTCAGAAAAGAATTCATCCGCAAAACTGTAACCCGGTCCGCCGCTTCCTTTTCCGTCGGGATCACCGCCCTGGATCATAAAATCTTTGATCACACGATGAAAGATAATTCCGTCATAATAAGGCGTGCCTGCGGGTTTTGCATCATTTGATTTGGTTCCTTCTGCCAGACCGACAAAATTGGCAACCGCCAACGGTGCATCTTCATCAAAAAGTTGGATGGTCATATTTCCCATACTGGTCTCCATTTGGGCATACAGACCGTCACTCAGATTGTTGTATTCTTCTTTGCTCATTGAATTTGGTATTTTAACAGCGGTTGAGCAGCCTGAAATGAGGGCTGCTGCTGTCATGATTGTTATTAATTTTCTCATTTTTCTCTTTTCTTTATATCCAATATTTTCACTTTAAATATCAAAGGTTCGTTTCCGCCGATCTGATTCCGGTCACCGTAACTGCCATAAGCCATAAACGAAGGCATCAGCGAAACCGCAGAATCTCCTTCCTCAATCAGCTGAAGACTGAT
>JACFND010000014.1:17177-29498 GCA_019455045.1 Flavobacteriia bacterium | reverse complement strand
TTGCTTTTGCAGGATCCAAGCGTTATCAAAACAATGATGACCAAAAAATTTCTCAAAATTAGTATTTGTATTTTTAGATGGTGCAAAGAAAATAAATTCGAACGAATCAAATTGGTTTATTTTTAAAAATATGATTTTGTTAACAGCTTTCTTTTCAATTCATTAAAAAATTTACTCGGCTTTGTTCAGTTCTTCTTTGTGCTGTTCGAGCAGTTTTTCAAATTTGTCGAGTGTTTCCTTCAGCGTAAGATCCGAACGGCCGCCGGCTGCATTGATATGTCCGCCGCCGTTGAAATATTTTCTTGCAAACTCATTCACATCAAAATTTCCTTTTGAACGAAACGAAATTTTATAGAAATTCTTTTGCATGTCCTCAATAAAAATCACCGAAAAAATAAAATTGTCGATTCCCAGACCATAGTTGACAAAACCTTCGGTATCTCCTTTCTGGGTATTGTATTTCAGCTGCTGTTTTCGGGTCAGATACATAAATGCAGTTCTGTATTCGGGCAGAATACGAATCGAACCAAGCACCTTTCCGAGCAGTCTCAGACGGTCTGGCGACTGGGTATTGAAGATATGATTGTAAACCCGGTCTGCCTCCACTCCTTTGTCCATCAGTTCGGCAACGATCCGGTGGGTTGCGGCGGAAGTATTTTTGAATCTGAAATTCCCGGTGTCAGTCATGATTCCGGTATAGATGCATTCACCGATCGAACGGTCGATCAGGTCGAGATGTCCCATTGCTTCTATGAAATTGTAGATCATCTGACAGGCGGCGGGAATTTCGGTATCCGAATACATAAAATCAAATTCCTGTGGCTGCTGATGATGGTCGATCATCACTTTTGGCGCTGTTGATTTTTCAACCCACTGTCCCACTTCATCAATCCGGCTTGTGGTATTGAAATCCAGAATAAAGATCAGTTCTGCATTTTCAACCAGATTTCTTGAATTTGACGGGCTGTATTCCGCAATTTGAATATCCTTTGCCCCATCCATCCATTTCAGAAATTTCGGAAATTCATTGGGTACGATCATATCGCATTTGTGGCCGAGCCGGGTCAGATAATGATTCATCGCGAGAGATGAACCGATCGCATCACCGTCCGGATTCCGATGCGACAGAATTACAATTTGCTTAGGTTTGGAAAGCAAATTCTTCAATTCTTCAAAACGAGTCATTTGCATAGACGGCGAAGATAATTTTTTCTGCCGAGTTCTACAATTAAATTTAAATTCGATCGCAATAATGGTTTTAATTTCATGTGATGTGATAAGGCGAGATATGGTGTGGTGTGGTGTGGTGTGGTGAGACGAACGGCCGTTCGTCTCTACAAAACAAATACATTCGTTGACCAGGTTTCGATTTATTGGTTGAATTCAAGCGGTGACATACAAAAAGGTAATTATAACGATGACCCTGATTACGATTTCTATGAAGCAGGCACCCTCTACAAAACCATTACCACCGACGAGAACGGTCATAAAATCTATGAGTTCAAAGACAAACAGGGAAGAGTCATACTCAAAAGAAGTTTTGTGACCGAATACCCGCTAAGCGGAAGACCTGGTCCAAACCCTCCAACCGGAACCAACAAAAAAGCGGATACCTATTATGTGTATGATATTTATGGAAATCTGGCAGCGGTCATCCCGCCGCTGGCTTCCGAAAAAACAGATCCGAATGCAACAATCCTTGCCAATCTTTGTTATATTTACAAATACGATGAACGCAACCGGCTGATTGAAAAGAAACTGCCCGGCAAAGAATGGGAATATATGGTGTACGACAAACAGGACAGATTAGTAGCCACTCAGGATGCCAATATGAGGAAAACACAACCTTATAAATGGCTGTTTACCAAATACGACAAATTTGGCAGAGCGGTCTATACCGGTATTTTCACAAGTTCTGCTTCTCGGGCAACTTTGCAAACTTCGGTCAACAGCTTTGGCAACAACAACGAAGAACGAAAAGCCACGGTTCAGTTTACCCAAAACGGACTCCAGGTTTATTACACCAAACAGGCTTTTCCGACCACATTTACCGATGTTTTAACAGTGAACTATTACGACAAATATGTGAGTTTGAGCGTTTACGGATTTCAGGAGCCGGAATCGGCTTATGATCCGAACCCGAGAAAGGAAACCAACGGAAAATTAAAAGGGATGCCTACGGAAACACATATCAGGATACTCGGCACCAGCCAATGGGAGAAGTCCGTTACGTTCTATGACCAGAAATCACGGCCGATACGCAGTTATAAGCTGAACCATTTGGGCGGCTATACGGATACGGACAGCGAGCTGAACTTTAGGGGATTGCCGCTTGAGACCACCACTAAACACCTCAGGAATGCCAATGCCATAGAAGTGAAGGTGAAGGATGTTTTCGCTTATGACTATCAGGAACGCCTGCTCACGCACAATCAGAAAATTAATAACGGCACAAATAACCTGATTGCCGCCAATACCTATGATAAATTAGGTCAGTTGATCACCAAAAAGGTGGGCGGCGCCCAGAATGGCAGCGACCGCTGGCAGGAAGTGGATTACAAATACAACATTCGGGGATGGATGACCGATATCAACGATGTGGGGCTTGTACTATACGGCAAGGATGCCGAACCGCCTGCTTCAGGTGATGATCTGTTTGCATTCAAAATCAATTACAGTGATCTCAACGACGGCGATAGCCAGTATGCAGACCCGCTCTACAACGGCAACATTGCACAGACCATCTGGAAGTCGGGTGATGACAATGTGAAGCGGGGCTATGTCTATAATTATGACGAGCTCAACCGGCTTTTGGAAGCCCAGTTTTACAAAAGCGACAACAATCCCTTTACCGGTGCTTATACCGAGAATCTTGCTTATGATTTAAACGGAAATATTACAAGTTTGTTCAGAACTACCGGTGATGTCAACGGTGAATCCGTCGGAATGGATGATCTGGCATATTCTTATAAGGACGGCAACGGAAACTCCAACCTGCTTCTGAATGTAAGCGATGCAGTAAGCAACCAGAATACAGGCGGCTTTAAAGACGGCAATACCAATCCGGCACTGGACGATTATGAATACGATGCAAACGGAAATATGGTAAAAGACAGAAACAAAGGAATCACCTCCATTACCTACAACTATCTCAATCTGCCTGAGTTGATTATTTTTGAAAATTCAAACTCAATTGAATATACCTACAATGCGGCAGGCGTAAAACTGAAAAAGACGGTTGTTGAGGAAACTGCCACCCCTGAAGTGAGAATAGAAGTGGATTATCTGGACGGTTTTCAGTACGCAGGTGAAGTGCTGAACTTTTTCCCTACTGCCGAAGGATATATCAGAGCAACACCGGCCGGAAACATTACACCCGGCGCTCCGCCTACCGGCTATGCTTACAGTTATGTCTATAACTATACCGACCACCTGGGTAATGTACGACTGTCCTACTCAATGGATCATCTGACAGGAAAACTCAAAATACTGGAAGAAAATCATTATTATCCATTTGGATTGAAACACGAAGTTTATTTAACAGGCACAAAACTGGATTTCTCAAGAAACCCCGGAGACGGAATAGAACCCGAACCCGGCCTGCCGCCTGTGCTTGATTATGTGACAAGAATGGAGTATCAGTATAAATACAACGGCAAAGAATGGCAGGATGAGTTGGGGTTGAATATGTACGCCATGGATATGCGTATGTATGACCCTGCGCTTGCACGCCGGGTAGTGATGGATCCTGTTATCCACCACTCTATGTCACCATACAATGCCTTTGACAACAACCCTGTTTTTTGGTCAGATCCGAGTGGAGCTTCAAGTGAACATTACAACTGGGAAACAGGAAGATATGAAAATGACCAAGGAAAAGAAGTCACATTTGAAGAAGCAATGGCAAGTCAGGGATTAAATCCTGATGGGACACGGAAGGCAGAATGCGACGATCCACCGTGTAAAAAACCGTCGAAAATAGCAATAGATCCAGGACATGGAATACAAGGAAATAATAATCCAGCAATGGATCGGGGTACTAGTGGAAACGGCCTCAAAGAGTCCGATCTGACCTTAACAATTTCTGAATATGTTAATTTTTTCCTTCAAAGTTTTGGTGAGGAGACCACAATGATAAGAGAGGGAGAATTAATTGTTGAAGGTAATTCTCTTATTTACAGAACGAATAAGGCTAAAAAAGAAGGTGCTGATATTTTTGTAAGCATTCACATAAATGCAATCGCAAATGGAAATGCCAGTGGATTTACAGTTTTATACAAGAATAATGGGAATTATAAGAAACAAAATAAGGCTCTTGCCAAAAGTATTTCGGATAATCAAAAATTGATGTCCGTAAGAGGGAACGGATTAACAGTAAGAAACGACCTAATGGTACTGAATTCCTTTAGTTCTACTGGACCTGCCGTTCTTGTTGAGGTTGGATTCATAACCAACAGTTCCGACGCAAATTTAATGTCAAAATATCCAAATGTTATTGCCAGGGATATTGCCGTGGGTATTTACTTATTTTTAGTGAACAATCCCTAAGAACGCCTAATTTTTGTCTATTATAAATATAAAACAATGAGGATTAAAAAGAATATCATTTATTTTGTCGCTTTCCTGACAGTTCTTTTTACTGTTATTTCTTGTGAGCGTAAAATAAAAAATCACAGTGCACCCCATTCAAAAATCGAAGAGAATTATTTGGACAACTTTTCCCTTAATGAAATAAAACGATTGGACAATAATTGGTTCAATTCATGGGAATGGGACAAAACAGCCCTGAAATCGAATTCTTTTCATATTGAGTTGGTGGATACAATAAGGATTGTTTGGGAAGATTTTGATATTAACGATTCGTATTTTAAACAATTCGACAGTTTGCTGATCTCCTCAGGAAATTACGCTATTGATTTATACTCCTACAATACTTTTATTGAGCGGGAAAAAGGAAATATTTTGGTCGGGTTTGAAGTAGATACTAAAGTTTATGTCATAGACAAGGCAAAAAAAATGAGATGCCGGATAGCACAGGCAGGCTCTATCGAAAGTATAGAAGATGCCATTTGGCTCCAAAAACACATTGTTATGTTTGGCTATACCTCAGATGAGAATGAAAAAAACACGCCTTTTATATGGTTTACAGATCTCGATAAAGGAGTGATGGTCATATATGAATATTCTAAATCTTTCAAAGGAGAGAGGCGCAATTATTTTTTTACAAAATATCCAAATACTAAGCCCAATTTTTAGAATCAAATACAACCATCTGAACCCCCCGGTTGAAATCATTTGGTCAGGTACCAAAAAAATCGATTATCTTTATGCTGCCACCGGCGAAAAACTTCAAAAGAAAGTGACCAACGGCAGCCAAATAACAACCACCGACTATCTTGACGGTTTCCGGTACACCAACAGCGTACTTGAATTCTTACCGCATGCCGAGGGCTATTTAAATGCTACGTCGAAAATCCCGACTATGTATTTAATTAAGTTTATCTCGTCAAATAATTTTAAATTTAAGTCGCTTGATTAACAATAGAAAATGTTATGGCGCTGTTTTTGGCGCGAAGCAAACCAAAAACTGTGACAAAACAGGGAAAAGCCTTTCCAACAAAACCAACAGCTCATTTAGAATAAAATCATAAACCGGATTTTAATTCATAAAATGACTTAAATTTATCGGAAAAGAATCGGGTGAAAGGTATTCGAAATTTTATCAAGGCCACGCGATACAATCGCGCGGCAGCGGGGATGGTTCAAGATTCAAATAAAATAAAATTGTTTGCATTGTTTTTGGCCGGCATTCTTGTATCCTGTTCACAATACAAAGGTCTTTTGAACAAAGAAGGCGGAGAATATGAAGCCATTGAAAATTCAATTATTGATTATTACCATACAAATAAGGATGAAATAAACAGGTATGAAGTTTTTCATATATCAATCAAAACAAACGATGAATTATACCATAAATTTGATATTCTTCCTGAAGAAAATGTTTTTTCTGTTTTAGATACTTTGGGTTCATTTCCAAGTTATTTTCCAACGAATTACAAATATTACAACAATAAATTATTTGTCTGGAATGACCGGAAAACTCCTTTAAGTCAGGAAATAATAAATGTTTTGTATGAGAATAATATCCTGGATTCAATTCGATTGAGATATGAAACGGGTGTTTATGGTGATGATTGGGAATCCAACAGGAAAGATCTTCCTTCACCTCCTCTTTTTAAGGTTGACGAATTGCTTGAGGGAATTGATTATGTAATTTGTAAGAAGAATATCAGAAGATATGTAAAATTGAAAACCAGTGAATATATCCCACCGGATAGTGAAAAGCTGCCAAAAATTGAATGTTTTTAATGAATTCTTTCAATCGGTTTTGTCTCTATCCGACCCGCAGCGCGGGTCGAATATGTATAGCCAAAAGAGGAAGTTTACAGAAAATGTTTTGGCGCTGTTTTTGGCGCGAAGCAAACCAAAAACTGTGACAAAACAGAGAGAAACTCTTTCAATAAAATCAATAGTTCTTTTTGAATAAAATCCCAAATCGGGTTTTAATTCATAAAATGATTTAAATTTATCCGAAAAGAATCGGGTGAAAGGTATTCGAAATTTTTCATGGCCACGCGATACAATCGCGCGGCAGCGGGAATCCAAATAAAACCGGCAACACTAATTCATAAATAATGGAAATTTTATTTGAAATAATAATTGGCCGTTTTATCATTCGTTTTTTAGGGGTGAGAACGCGATATTTATTTTTTAAAATAATCGGTCATAAAAAGTCCGTTGAAGAATTAGGAGGTGAAAAAAAAGAATTTCAGGATTTTGTATATAATGATATTTGGAATGTAATTATAGGATTCGCAGTCTTTGCTGCACTTTCGTTTGGAATCGTTTATTTATTTTATTTAACAGGTCTTCTTTAATAAAGAAAGCGATTTTAAAACTGTATTATTGGAAAAAGTGCTGATAATGAAAAATATAAAGAACATAAAAACTTCAGTAGTTAAATGGAAAATTCTATCTCTGTTATTTTTTATAACTTCTACTTTTTCGTGCAATAAAAACAATGTACAGCAAAATATAAGATCTTATCTGACAAGTGACAGCATACAGTTTTGGGATGCCTACAATTACAGTGGAAATGTGAGATTATCATATAGTTTTGATAAATCGGGTAATTGTGAAACATACGCATTAGGTATCGACGGCATTAGAAGAATATATGTTTTTGACAGCATTCCGGATAATTACGGAATATGTAATCGTTGGAAATTAAATGATGACGGGACACTAAATATTATGTGTGAAGATAATTATAAAATTATTTCCCGTAATAAGGATTCAATGGTGCTGAAGAAATTAAATAATCCCGGTCTAAATTGGACCCGTACTTTTTACAAAGCAAAAGGGAATTTGAATATTGATGAAAAAGAATTGCAATGGAGAGACTCAATCATAGAAGCAAGAAGGGAACAACAAAAGATTTATGAAGAAAAGATAAAAAGCGGCGAGATTAAAGTGATAACAGAAAAGGCTGACCCTGTCGACTGAACATTCGCGAAGCAAACCAAAAACTGTGACAAAACAGATTTCCCAAAATCACAAATCCCTTTTCTTCAGAATCCAATAAGACAAGCAGCTGAAAATCACAAAATAAACAATGGCAGCAACCACAAATGAAGGATTGACCGTTGAATATTTAAAAATCGATCCGCCGATTAAAAAACCTTCGGTGTTGATATCCGGAAAGTCAATCAGTTTTGAAGAAGTGTTCAGCGGCAGATAGTTGGTCAGATAAAAATCATAGGGATTGATGTTTTTGAAACCGTCACCCATCATCGCTTTGATGATCACTTCGCCTGCCGAAATCAGGCCCTCACCCATCCACAAAACGATCAGACCGAGAAATGCAAATGCGGTTCTTTTGAGCAGTATCGACAAAAACAGACAGATTGAGAAAAACAGATTGAGTTTCAGAAAATAAACCGCCACAAACTGAAATCCCTGAAAGATATTTTCCTGGTTTTTTGAAAATGCAAGCCCGAGACCCAATGCGATTCCAAATACAAAAAGGGTGGACAGAAATGCAAAAATCAGATTGGTCAGCAGCTTTGAAGCAAGAAATTCCTTTTTGCTCAAACCGTCTATCAGATTTTGTTTCAGCGTTGAGTTTGTATATTCTGCGGTTACGTTTGTAATGATGATCACACCGATAAAAATTTTCAGAATCGAGATCAGATAAGTCAGATTCTGCCATACGACCGGAAATTCAAACATTCCCATTTTCACGATGTTCACCTTCACTCCGCCGATGGTCGGTTTGATGTTGGCGAGTATAAACCCGGCAGCGATCAGCAGTACAAAGTAGATGATCGTAAAAGTACGGGTGGCTTTGTAATAAAAGATTTTATTCCATTCTATTTTGAGCAGCTTCATCATGATCAGTTTAATTTTTGGGTGATTTGCAGGAATTGATTTTCAAGACTTTCTTTTCGTTTGACCAGATGGCTCAGAACGATTCCTTTTTCAAACAGCATACGGTTGAGCGTTTCAGCATCCAGATCTTCTCTCAGCAAGGCTTTCAGCCATTTGTCATTTTCCTGAATTTTGTCAAATGCAGAAATTTCGGAAAGCGCAGTTTTCAGTTTTTGATGATCCGCAGATTCGAGTTCAAAATAACCGAAACTGTGGGTCATCTCATCCACAGGGCCCGAATAAAGCGTTTTTCCTTTTTCAAGAATCACAACATGCGAACAGACTTTTTCAACTTCGTCCAACAGATGGCTCGCCAGTATGATGGTGGTTCCGTCGGCTGCAATCTTCTGAATGATTTCTCTGATTTTGATGATTCCCTGCGGATCGAGTCCGTTGGTCGGTTCGTCCAGAATCAGAACTTCGGGATCGTTGAGCATTGCGGCTGCGATGGCAAGACGCTGTTTCATACCCAAAGAATAGGAACCGAATTTGTCTTTTTTTCTGTCATACAGATCGACGATTTTTAATTTCTCATCGATATTTGAATAAGGCACACCTTTGATTTCGGCAGTGACTTCAAGATTTTTCTGAGCCGACAGATAAGGATAGAAATTCGGATGTTCGATGATGGCACCAATCTTTTTCAGCGAAGAAACCGAAGCTTCTTTTCCAAACCAGCGCCATTCGCCCTTGGTCGGATTGATCACATTGAGGATCATGCCCAGGGTGGTTGATTTCCCGCTTCCGTTCGGACCGAGCAGACCGTAAACATTTCCTTTTTCGACCGAAAAGCTGAGATCGTCAACCGCGGTCAGTTTTCCAAATCGTTTTGTCAGATTTCTAATTTCAAGTACGTTTTCCATAATCAGCGTTGAATTCGAAGTTGAATTAATGAATTAGTATGTCAATTTCCAAAAATGTAACAGCCGGGCATAAAAAAACATCCGAAAATCAATTCAGGATGTTTCCAATTTTTAATTAATAATAATTTTATTTTTTAACGATCTTATTGATTTTAACCGAATTGTCTTTCAATGTGGTTTTGATCAGATAAACACCGTTGGGCAGTTTCTGCAGATCAATTGATTTTGAATTCAATTTTTTCAAAACCAAATTTCCGGCAAAATCTATGATTTCAATTTTTGAAACCGGCTGATCCGACTGAATGGTTACTATTCCGTTTGTCGGATTCGGATAAACAATAACTTTTGATTTGTCCAAATCATTCACCGACTGGGTATCGCCTTCAACCACAATATTCTGTGCATATGCAAAATTTCCGCCGTCTCTGTTTTCGGACCAGATGGCAACGCTCTGACCGTTTACGTTTTTTGTAAAATCATTTCTGAATTTGTTTCCTTCGCTGGTTGCAATCATTTTGTATTCTTCGGGCCAGACAAAATTTCCGTCTGCATCGAGCAGAACTACACCCAGCTGTATCGGGTTGACACCGTTGCTGATATCGTTTGAAAACAAAAACAGCGGCTGACTGTCAACCAATTGCAAATCTCCAACCGAAATCCAGTTGGAAGACACCGGAAAGATTTCTTTTGCATTGTCGCCCAATTGTCTTTCGCCGGTTTCCTTATTGAATTTCTGAACAAACTGACCGTATACAGACTGGGTGTCATTGCACACATTTGCAGCTGCCCAGATATAATCCGAACCGGGTTCAAAAGCAATGGTGGTGGTCATTTCATAAAAAGTATCATCGGTCGAAAAATCAATTCCGTCCACACCCCAGGGAAGCGTTCCGTCAGGATTGATTCTTTGAAGAAACGAATCAAAACGATAACCGGTTGAACCGTAATAACCAAAATAAACCACATCTCCGTACTGAAGAATCGGATATCTGCGGTTGCTTGCCATCGTCTGGTTTGAGAATGCTTCAATCCGCCAGATTTCATTTCCGTCAGCATCAAACTTCAATGCATCCATTGTGGAATTGATCGTCCAGCTTGTCGCTTTGGTATGCAGCAAAACGATAAACGAACCGTCAGACAGTCCGGCAAGTTCACCGATATTTGAATAAGGCAGTGAAGTATTCGCCGATTCAACAGCAATCGGAGAAGCCCAAACCGGTGCTCCGTCTGAATCATATCTCATCAGCATACCGTTTGAACCGCCCATCCATCCGACAAGCACACCGCCGTCGGGCAGCGCAAGCAGTTTCAGATCCCAGCCGTCTGGAATGCTGATTCCTTCTTCACCGTACAGCTGAGTTCCGTCGGGCGCAATTTTGTTGACATAACCGATTGAGCTGTTGGTCGCTGTGAAACCGATATAGACATTTCCATCCTCATCGACTACATTTGAACGGGTAGCTGTCCAGGTTCCGTTGTCAGCCACCGAATTGACAAGCATACCGTTTGTACCAAACTGAAGATTTCCGTCCTGATCCAACAGCTGGACCCTTAATTTATAACCCGCATCTTCATCCCAAAAGACCACCCAGGTTTTTCCGTCGTTTGTTCCCACCGACTGAACATCGCTTGTATGACTGTCCGCCACCAGCGTATTTACACCATAATCATTTGTCCATTGACCGAAAGCCGAAGAACAGAATAATCCGATCAAAAAAAGATATATTGTTTTCATTTCAAATTGATTTTAATCCAATAAAGTTCGGATTAAAATCAAAAGAAATACAAGAAATCTGAGTTTATTTTTTCAAATAGTTTGATTGAAACTGCTGAACCTCAAGATAATTAAGCAATCAGGCCAAAAAAGACAGGCACAAAAAAAACCTCAGAAAGCAACTGCGCTTTTTGAGGTTTTAACCATTAAAAAAGTTTTTTTAATTTCCCATTTTGTCAAGATAATCTTCTGGTGTCTTTTCAAAAGTCTCTTTACAGCTTTTGCTGCAGAACCCGTACAGTTTATCATTGTGATGGATAGTATCCCGAACCATTCCCTCTTTCATTTCCATATTGCAGATCGGATCGATTTTGTTGTCCACTTCCACATCAAGTGCTGCTGCCATCTCTGTTCCGTGGTCGTCGTGTCCGTCTGCTTTGTTTTCATTTCCTCCGCATGAGAAAATAAATGCAGCCATTGCAAATGCTGCCAAAATTGTTCTGATTTTCATCTTAAAAATCGTTTAAAGATTAATTTCAATGCAAAGATAATGATTGATTTGCAAACAGTATCAATGAGATGTATCAGTCCGAGATTAAAACACCCAAAAGTCTCTTAAAAGAGATTTAATCTTTAATTTTGTCTGTTAACCGAAATTAAGACAGAAGTGAATCCGGAAACAAACGATATCAGACTCAGATGGGAACAGCTCAAATCTTATCATCCCGAATTGAGTCCGGCAACGGCAGCCGAAAAACTGAAGGTGAGCGAAGTCGAATTGTTTCAGTCGGCAGGAGGAGAAAATCTGAAAATTTTAAATAATCAATTTGGTAAATTGTTTGCAGAAATTGAAAAAATCGAACATTTCAAAATTCTGACAAGAAACAAAAGCTGTATTCAGGAAATCAACGGAAGTTTTAAAATAAATTCAAACCAGAACGGGAAATTAAATATCGAAAACGAAATTGCGAAATTGAACATTCAAACCGATGAATTGAAATATTGTTTTTCAATCAAATCCGAAAAAGAAAATTCATTCCGTTTTTTTGATTCAAAAGGTTCAACCGTTTTAAGAATCATCACAAATCCGGATACCGATCAAAAAATATTTGATGAAATAACCGAGAAATTTATTTCAGAAGATCAGGATGCAGAACTCAAAATCGAAGCAACTGAAACTTTGCAGAATCAAACTTCAACGGAAATCAATCTTCAGGAATTTCACAGCGACTGGAAAAATCTGGATGCGATCGA
>JACFND010000014.1:0-17077 GCA_019455045.1 Flavobacteriia bacterium | reverse complement strand
CGGAAATCAATCTTCAGGAATTTCACAGCGACTGGAAAAATCTGGATGCGATCGATGATTTTCAGAAAATTCTGAAAAAACACAATTTGACCAGATGGCAGGCGGTTCATAATGCGCCCGATGATTTTTTTGCGGCCAAAATCAAAAACAGAAAAGTTGTCAATCTGCTCGAAGAAACTATTGAAGCAGAAATTCCGGTAAGAATTTATACCGAAAACAGCTGCTGCATACAGTCCTATCACGGAGAAATTGAAAATTCTTCATGGCATGGCTCATGGTTCAATGTTTTTGCACCCGACTTCGGATTTCATTTTGATTCTTCAAAAGTCATCGAAAGCAGAATTGTCAGAAAACCGACCAATGCAGGCATCATCAGTTCGATCGAATGTTTTGACGGAAATGATGAAATGATGTTTGAAATCTTCTGCGACCGTGAAAAAGATGATCCCGAACTCAACGAATGGCGCGCGCTGCTGAATCAGTTTGAGGATTGAAATTTCAGTACGAAAAAAATATTTGAATACATCCGATTATAAATTTATCCAAAACAATAAAAAACCGATCAGCAGTGAATTCAAAACCGATTGTCAACCGGGAAGATATCAAATTTCTGATTTCAAAAGACAAAGTGATTCAACGAATCGACAAAGAAATCGGTGCACCGCCCGACTGGCAAAGAAAACCCGATTTTGAATCGCTTTCTAAAATCATACTCGGTCAGCAGGTCAGTCTTGAATCTGCAGAAGCTCATTTCAACAAATTAAAAAATTACATCGAAAAATTTAACCCAAAAAACATACTCAAACTTTCTGACGAAGAAATGAGAAACTGTTTTATCAGCCGTCAGAAATCAAAATATTTGAGAGAACTGTCGGATGCGATTTTGTCTGAAAAAATCATTTTTGAAGATTTTAATCAAATGAATGATGATGAAATCAGGGAAAAACTGATTTCGGTCAAAGGAATCGGCAACTGGACTGCGGAGGTATTTATGCTGTTTTGTCTGCAGTCAAAAGATATTTTTCCGATCGGCGACATTGCGGTGATCAATACCATCAAGGATCTTTACGAAGTTACTGAAAGAGAAGAGATCATCCGGACCGCGGAAAAATGGAAACCCTGCCGATCGCTCGCCACCTTTTATATGTGGCATTTTTATCTCACAAAAAGAGGCAGAACTGCGATTTTTTGACTATCTTAGTCAGCCATTCTACAATAAACACCAATAACATGAAAGCGATTTATTTTTTGATGATGATCGCAATCTGCGGTTTCATTCAGGCACAGCAAAAGATTTCTGAGATCGATCTCGAGCAGTATCTCAACAAAAAAGTTGAATTCTGCGACAAGGTTTATGGCACTTATGTCACCCAGGGCAAGAAAAAAGTAGCATTGCTCAATCTGGGTGCCGACTATCCGAACAATCTGCTGACGGTTGCAATCTTTGAAAGCGACTGGAAAAATTTTGATTACAAACCGGCTGAATTTCTGAAAGGAAAACAGATCTGTGTCAAAGGAAAGCTGATTCTTTACAACGATAAACCGGAAATCATCGTGAACAAACCGGATCAGATCAGACTGAACTGAAATTTAAACCGGCTTTAAAACAGCAGAATTAAATAATAAACCAAAGCGGCGATCAGCGCAGAAACCGGAATGGTCAGTATCCATGCCCAAAGCAGATTGATGGTGACGCCCCAGCGGACGGCAGACATTCTTTTTGTGATGCCCACACCGATGATTGAACCGGTGATGGTATGGGTGGTAGAAACCGGAATCCCCAAAAATTCGGTCAGATAGAGTGTAAATGCACCTGCTGTTTCGGCAGCAACACCTTCAAGCGGTGTAACCTTGGTAATTTTGGTTCCCATTGTTTTTACGATTTTCCATCCGCCGCTCATCGTTCCGAGTGCGATCACGATAAAACTGGTAAGCGGTACCCACCAGTAGTCATGCACAAAATGGTCAAAACGGTTATCGGCATTCAGCCATTCGGCATCGCCGCGCTGCACATGATAAAAAATGACGGCTGCACCGATGATTCCCATTACTTTCTGGGCATCATTACCGCCGTGACCCAAGCTGAAGATGGCGGATGAAAACAGCTGAAGTCTTTTGAAAATATCCTCTGCCCTTTTGTGCGAAATCCGCCGACATGCATTCATAATCAGTATGGTGATAAAATAGGCGACGATCATACCGATGATCGGTGCGAGAAATATAAACAGGAAAATCGGCAATACTTTTACATAATTGATCACATCCTGACCGTTTTGTGCAAATGCGCCAACATGGGCAACCGCCGCACCGATAAAACCGCCGATCAGTGTGTGTGATGATGAAGATGGAATACCGAACCACCAGGTGATGAGGTTCCAGATGATGGCGGCTATGATTCCCGCCAGTATGACTTCGAGTGTAATAAAATCCGGATTGATCGATTTTGATATCGTCTCACCGATATTGAAATGACCGATCCAGTATTTCGAAATAAAATAAGCTGCAAAGTTAAATGTCGCTGCCCAGAGAACCGCCTGAAACGGAGTGAGCACACGGGTTGCAACGATGGTCGCAATTGCATTGGCGGCATCATGAAAACCATTGATATAATCGAAAATCAATGCCAATACGATAATGATGATCAGAAGAATCAGTTGCGAATCCATTCAGCTGCGGTTTTTAGGAGTGTTTGACTGCTATCACTTCGAGCACATCGGCTACCAGTTTGCATTTGTCAGACGTATTTTCGAGTGCCGAAAAAATTTCTTTGTATTTGATGATTTGTTTTACATCCTCATATTTATCGAAAATCTCAAAAATTTCCTTGTCATAGATATTGTCCACTTTGTTTTCGATTTTGTCAATCTTCTCGCAGCATTTGATGACGGTTTTCAGATCGTTGAATCCTTCGAGCGAAATGATCGCTTTCTGAATCAGCAGACAAGCTTCCAAATTGGCTTCTGTAATTTTTCGAATTGATTTTTTTACTTTCTCCACCTGATAAAGCCTCATCCTTTTTGAAGATGCATCGATGTAGTCTGCCACCTCACTCATCTTGTTGACCAGCGCATTGATGTCCTCACGGTCAAAAGGTGTCAGAAAGTTTTTGCTGAGTTCAAAATTGATCATTCTGTCGATTTCTTCGGCCTTGGCATCGAGCTTTTCAAGTTTTTCAAAAAATTCAAGACGTTCGTCCGCTTTCACATTGACAGCTTCGTGCAGTGTCTGCGCCATATTGACCAGGATTTTGGACATCTGATGAAAGAGCGGAAAGAATTTTTTATCCTTAGGAACTAAAAATTGCAGAAATTTATTAATTGACATTCTGTTTGATTAAATCCGTTACAAAAGTACATAAAATTATTGAGCACCAAGTTTGAATTGTATCAAAAACAAATTACCCGAAACCAAAGGCTCCGGGTAATTGTATTTTGTTAATTGTCAATGATTAATAATCCCAGGTGTTGCTGGTCTCGCCGCCAAATTCCCAGGTCAGTGCAAAACGAAGTGTGTTTTCAAGCGCATTGTTGGTTTTTGAAACCGGAATCAGGTAGGAGAAATCCAATCCGAATGAATTGTATTTCAAACCGGCACCCAGTGTCAGATGCTGACGGTCGCCTTTCATCGGGCTTTCGTGGAAATAACCGCTTCTGATGAACAGTACGTCGTTGTATGAATATTCGAGTGAAGCCGCCCAGTTGAATTCCTGCATTTCTTCTTTGAAACCGCCCGGTGCATCACCGAATGAGCTGAACATTCCTTCCACTACACCTTTGTTGGGGATGTATCTCGTGCCCGGCACTTCATTTCCGTCCGCATCTTTTTCATAAGTCGGCGTAGGAACCAAAAGTTTGTTGGTTTCGAGTGTCAGTGCAACTGTGTTGAAATCATCAAATATAAAATCATAACCCACACCCAGTCTCAGATTGGTCGGCAGATAGGCTGCGTTGTCTTCTGAATTTGAATAATCGAGTTTCGGACCGATGTTGCTCACATTGAAACCTGCTCTCAGACGTCCTTCAAAATTGTTCCAGTCGTGTCTCGGTGTCTGATAGAAACCTGAAACGTCAACCGCAAAAGTGTTGGCCGGCTGAACGGTTCCGTCATCGATATTGTTGAACAGGTCGGAACGTATGAAACGTCCTGTCACCGCCATACTGTAGGTATCGGAAAGTCTCAGACCGTATGAAACATCAAATGAAAATTCGTTTGGTTTTGCAATCCCTGTGTTTACGATCTGGGTACCCACCAGTTCGGTCAGGTCGATTTCGCCAATGTTGAAATAATACAAACTGGCAGAAAGCGTACTTCTCTCTTCCTGTCCGAGGAAGGTATAAAAAGATGCATTGAGCAGGAACACATCGTCAGTGATGCTGCTCATATAGGGTGTATAGGAAAGTGCAACGCCTGAATAGCTTTTGCTGAAGGCATACTTTGCAGGGTTCCAATATTGTGAAAATGCGTCAGCAGAAGTTGCCGCTCCCATGTCTCCAAGACCACCGGCTCTTGCGTCGGGTGAAACTCTCAAAAATGGTGCACCCGTGAGTACCGGGTTGGGGTCATTTTGTGCCGTTGCAAAAATTGAGGCAGAAAACAATCCGATCATCAAAATTCTCTTTATCATCTGTAATTATTTTAATATCACTAATTTTTCTATCGCGGTTGCAGAACCTTTGCATTCCTCGGGATTTACACCCCGCGCAGAAAGGCGGTAAATATACACACCTTTTCCGATTTTATCACCAAAATCATCCAATCCGTCCCACGGAATTGCGAATCTTCCGGTGCGGTATCCTTCACGCCAGGGCTCTGCAGAAACTGTCTGACGGATGGTCTTCACCAATTTTCCCGAAATCGTATAAATCTGGACCATTACATCCAGTTCGGAATCGCAATTGTGCTCAAACTGGAAATAGGTCTGGTTGGTAAAAGGATTGGGCCAGTTCAGCAGTTTCTCGATATAGATGTGATCAGAGCCTTCCTCCATTACTACAAAATCTAACGTCTGTGTGGACGAATTATTGTTGATGTCCCATGCTTTAAATACAATTTGATGATGACCGAGTTCCAGATTGTTCAGTCTGTAGGTCACCTGTCCTTTCTGATAGTCCAAAACCTGAGGATTTGTACACGGATTGTTGTCTCCTCCTTCATAATATTCGTTCAAAACCATCGTTCCTTCCACATCCTGATCAAGCACTCCGGTGATGTCATGTCCGATGGCAACACCGCTGGTATTGATTCCGGTTTCATCCACCAGACAGGCAAGCAGATAAGGATTTCGGTTGGTGATACCGCCATCGACAAAATTCAAATTGTTCATATACAGCCCTATGGTCGGTCCCTGATCGTCGTTCAAACCGTCAGGATTCATATCTCCGATTTTAATCTTTTTTGTGGTCACCCCGTCAATCACATTGTTGTGTGCATAGACGGTCAGTTTCCCTTCACCGATTTCATAATTGATGTCTTTGGGAATATAGAACTGGAATTTGAATTTTCCGTACTGAACATTGGTTCCGCCTTTAAAAATGGTATTTACCTGTTCCTTGTAATTCATCACACCCATATCACCGTTTCTTTTGTTGTTGAGTGTGGCCTTATTTTCGGGTTTGTCAAACAGATTTGCATTTGCTTTTCCGTTGAATGAATTATCGCGCATTGTTCCGGTTTCATCCAAAACTTCACCTTCGATTTCAACAAAATCCAAAGCTCTCAATACACCGTCAAAGGTTTCGGCATCTTCACCGTTGATTTTTGTAATTCTGATTTGTCTTGGCGGTCTCGGGACACTGAGCATCGGGTCACCCAGCAGATTCACATTGATGTGGTTTACACTTCCGAAAGGATAATTCACTTTGGATGCGGTCAGTGCTTCGCCCAGGCTCTGATAATTGTCGCCTACCACTTTGAGCAACTGTTCCATAATCTTTTCATTGAACTGTTCACCATAGCTTACAAATACCGGCCGGCTTGTTGTCACCATTGCTGAAGCTCCTCCCTGAGATGCTTTGAACATATAGACTCCGGCAGAAGGCAGATAGGGCAGATCCCAAACCGTATATTCACAGGTGATGGTCATCACCACCGGAAGTCTGGAATAGAGACCCGAAAAATTATTGAAACTGCTGATTTCTTCATAAGTGATCACACGGGTCTGAGACCAGCTTCGGGTTCCTCCGTGACCAAAATACACAATCAGCGCTGTACCGAGGTTAAATGCATTTCCGATCAGCTGGTTGACCTGCGGATATCTCGGTCCGGCAGAGGTCTGCTGCATCGGGAAAGAATCGAGATAACCCTTTCTCAATGTGGCATAAGGAATGTTGGCATCAATAAAAACACCCGAAGTATTTTCCACCGTCTGATGGAAAGGCGCAATTCCTTTGTCGTCGTCCACCACCAGCAGGAATCTGGTTTTCCAGTCACCAAATGAAGTTCCCTGATTGGGAAGGGCTTCATAAAACGCAAGGGTTTTGTCCACCATAGTTTTAGCCTCGGATGCATTGTGCGCCGGAAAACGTCCGATTCCTATATCCATCTGTGCAGATCCCGAAAGTGTCCATTCCGAAGGTGTTGAGGAATTGCTGATTACAATATCGGTATCGCCAAGCATGGTAAAATAGTCATCGGTTACAAATGAGAAATTGAGTGAAGTCGAATTGTAACTGATGTAGGCAGGAACAAAATTTGAATTGTCCGGAATTCTGTCTTTGTAATCAAATGAAGAACCGCCAAACATCAGTACGGCTCTCAATGGATTTCCGGTGTCTCTGAGGTGTTTGAGAAAATCACGGATGGCTGAAATATCCTGTGCTCCCGACGAAAAATCATTGTAAATCTGATTGGTGGTCACCACCGCAACTTTCAGTCCGTCGTGCTGGATTCTGAAATTAGCAAGCCTCGCGGCATCCGAAAGATAATCCGGATGGGTAACAATCACATAATCAATATTTGTAAAGGAACGGGTATCCTGATTGGCAACCGTTCCCGCATATTCAATTTCTGTATATGCCGCACCTTCGTTGAAAGCGATAAATTCATTTTTAAAATACGGGCTGTTTGATCTGTATTTGTAAACTCCGCCTGACGAAGTAACATTCATTGCATTTGTTATATCGGAAATATTCCAAACCGTTCCTCCACCGGAAAGTGCAAATCCGTAGGTATTGCCGTCGTTCAGATCTTCGAGTCTTCTGAACCGCATCTGGTTGCCGTTAAAATTGAGCGAAGCCCTGTAAATCACTTCGATATAGTCTAAAAATGTAAACGAACCCGGATTGGCTCCGTCGTTCACTGCAATTGTAAAATTAAAGGTATTGCCTGAAACTCCGCTTACCGCTGTGTTCACATAGGAAACCGCAAAATCACCGGCGCTGAAATTACTGCCCGGCAATGAAACACCATTGAGACTTACCGTATAACTGACCCCATTTGCAGATTTTCCGACCAGACGATATTTTGCATACAAATCTCCGGCCACCGGCCCTCCGCCCTGAAGCGTAAAGGTCTGAGTCGGATTGACTCCAAAAGATTCGCCCACCCACTGTCTTCCGACCTGGTTCATATTGATTGAATCTTTCTCATAAAACTGATACTCGTCGTATTGGTTAAAAGTCTGAACCGGCGAATCGGGTATGTCAGAATTCTGAATCCTTTTGCCGGCGCCGTTTCCGAAGGTTATAAAATAATAAGCATAATCCGAATACTGATTGAATCTGTGCGTCAGGTTTGAAAGATCAGAAGTGTCCAGCCGGTTCCAGTCGTGCGGTCCCTGACCGTAAAAAAGGATATAATCGCCGCTGTCAAAACTTCCGTCTTCTTCACCAGCAAATTTGATTGCATTTTCCTGCAATGCGCCGTATCTGAAATCACCCGGATTTTCATTCAGCATTTTGCCTCCGTTTCCGTAGATCTTCAGTGTTCTCGGATCAAAATTGGTCGGAATCTGATTTTGTTCAAAAAAAGTTTTGTCAATTTTGAAAACACCCGATTTTGCAATTTTAATTTTGTACCAGCTTCCGGTTTTCAGCACGCTCAGTGTTGAAGGATCAAGCGTTCCGCCGTCATTGGTTCCATGAGGGGCACCTGCCTGTCTGACGATCTGAAATGATGTTACTTTTTTGATCTGACCGTTTTCTTTCACAAACGGAACCATACCGACAGTCAGCCGAAGTCCGCCAATGCCCTGATCGATCTTGGCTGTATATTCGAGTTTTTCGGGTATGTCTGCAACATTCATTCCGCCTTTTTCTGATGCAGTAAGATTTGAATATTTGATATTGGTCAGACTGACCTTTTCAATTGAATTTGCAGTTTCTGAATATATATAATAAGGTATACCATTAAAAATGCTGTATCCTTCATTTCCAAAGAAAGGCATCATCGCATTGTAGCCGGCTCCGTTTGAATACTCCCTGGTACCTCTCCAGTCGATATTTACCGTTTGTGCACCTGCCAGTACGGCAAACAAAAACAAAAAGGGCAGCAAATACTTTTTCATTTAGCTCTAACGAATTTTCAGCAAAAATAGTCTAAACACAATAAAAAAAGTACGCCTGCGTTATACAAAAGCAAATAAGTTTGAGAATTCAATTAAATTTATTTTATTTGCAAATCGTTTTTTGGGAAAAACTAATTATTGAAACATATAACTAAAAATATGAATAAGGGTAGAATTTCAGCGATTCTTGTATTGATTTTTTCAATAGCTGTAATAAGCTGTACCGGTCACCGAAGCGGAGGGACAAAGAAAGGCGGCGGTACCAAAAAGTTTACCAGCACCAGCGGATGGAAGCCAAACGATCAGAAAGGATGGTTCTTCACCGGCAAGAAAGCAAAAATCAAAGCATGGCCGAATATGGTATTCATCGAAGGCGGTTCATTTACTATGGGACTTGTCAAAGATGACGTTATGCACGATTGGAACAACTCACCGAGAAGAATGCAGGTGAAATCATTCTTTATGGGAGAAACAGAAGTAACCAATTATGAGTACAGAGAATATCTAACATGGCTGAAGGTTGTATTCCCGCCAACAGAAGAGCAGTACAAATACATCTATGACGGCGCCCTTCCCGATACTGAGGTTTTCAACAACAAATTGTCCCCAAACAATTTTAACAATGAAACCTATCTGTTCGCTCCCGAATTCAGTTATTATCCTGTCGTTGGAATCTCATGGCTCCAGGCAAGCAACTATTGCGACTGGCTGACTGACAGAGCCAACGAAAAGGCGCTTATGAACAAAGGCGTTTTGAGCAAAGATTATTATGTAAACGAAGAATACAACTACGGAACCAAATATTTTGATTTGGAATCCTACAAGTTGAATGACAGCAACGTCAAAGATGCAATCGATACGACAAGACTGGCAAAACAGCTCAATATCAGAAATACAAACCAACGTGTACAAAAAGCAAATCAGGCAACCCGTTCGGGTGAAGTTGCTCCATTCAGACTTCCGACCGAAGTTGAATGGGAATATGCTGCACTTGCACTTCCGGGCGACAGAGAGTACAACGCATACCAGGGCAAACCAGTGGTTCAGAACGAATTGAGAGGCAAAAAAGGAAGAGAACGCGGATTTTATATGGCGAACTTCAAAGTCGGAAGAGGTGACTATTCCGGTATCGGTTCATTTGGAAATGACGGTGCAGATATCACTACCGACGTGAGAAGATATCAGTCAAACCAGTTCGGAGTTTACGGCATGGACGGAAACGTTGCCGAATGGACTGCAGATGTATACCGACCGATCATTGACGATGAAGCAAATGATTTCAACTATTTCAGAGGAAATACTTTCAAAGAAAACATCGACAACGGTGCCGGCGGATTTGAGAAATTTGAAGACGAAATCGAATACGATACACTCAACAACGGAAAACTTGCTTACAAGAGCCTTCCCGGAAAATACAAAAAAGAAACCATTACGGACAATACCAATTTCAGAGACGGTGACAGAATGTCCTGGCTGAATCCGAGATTCGAAGATGACAATTTCACCGGAATGACAACTGATTCACTCGGAAACATCATTGACGACGGAGGCGCCGGACTGGTTAAGAAAACCGATTCTGATACCCGTGAGATGTACAACTCACCGACCAGAAAATTCTATGTGGACGAAAAAGGAAGAGTAATCCTTGAAAAAGACGACGAAGCAAGAACAACTGAAATTTCTGACGAAGTAAGAGTTGTGAAAGGAGGTTCCTGGAAAGACCCGATTTACTGGCTCGATCCCGGACAAAGAAGATTCATGCATCAGGCTGAAGCAACAGGATGGGTCGGATTCAGAGTTGCACAGGATTATCAGGGTGGTGATTCAGGAAAAACCAAACGATCAAAAACCGGAGTTAACAAGAGAAAATAATCATTATTATTCAAAAATAATCAGGCCCAATCCCTTAAAAAGGATTGGGCTTTTTTCTATCTTTACAACATGAAAATCCAGGAACTGTATTCGCTGTTTTTGAAATCTGCTTCGGTTTCAATCGACAGCCGCACAACTCAGCCGGGTGCAATTTTCTTTCCGCTGAAAGGCGAAAATTCAAACGGAAACGAATACATCGAAAAAGCATTGGAATCAGGTGCACGTTTTGCAATTACAGACGAAAAAGAAAGAGAAGACCGGAAAAGAAATATCTATTATGTCGAAGATTCACTGACTGCACTTCAGGATTTGGCGAGATATCACCGAATCAAAATGGATATTCCGATTATCTCACTAACCGGCAGCAACGGAAAGACAACCACAAAGGAGCTGATCAGTGCGGTATTGTCAAAAAAATACAGACTCACCGCCACCAAAGGAAATCTGAACAACCACATCGGTGTGCCGCTGACGCTGCTGACCATCAAAGACAAACACGAACTGGCAATCGTTGAGATGGGTGCAAACCATCAGAAAGAAATTGAGTTCCTGTGCAGCATTGCGCTTCCCGATTTCGGATACATCACCAATTTCGGAAAAGCTCATCTCGAAGGTTTTGGAGGTGTTGAAGGCGTGATCAAAGGAAAATCTGAGATGTACCGTTATCTGGCTGCGAATTCAAAAACCGCATTTGTCAACTGCAATGATCCAAAACAGATGGAACTCACAGCAGATCTGGAAAGGATTACCTTTGGCAGCTGCGATGAAGCGGATTTCAGATTTGAATTTATTGAAAACCAACATGGAAAATGTCCTGAAATCAAATATGGAAAATTGTCGTTTCAAAGCAGTTTGATTGGTGCCTACAATGCGCCCAATGTGGCAGCAGCCATCGCTTTCGGTTTGTATTTTAAAGTTCCTCAGCAAAAAATCACCGAAGCAGTCAGCGAATATGATTCGGGCGACAACCGTTCTGAAATCATTCAAAAAGACAATCTCAAAATCGTGCTCGATGCTTACAATGCAAATCCGAGCAGTATGGAAGCCGCGCTGCTGAATTTTGAAAGGATGGAAGGATCAAAAACCGCAGTTTTGGGCGATATGTTTGAATTGGGAGAAACTTCACAGTCCGAACATCAGAAAATTGCAGATCTTGCAGCAATGCTCAGAATCGATCAAATCTTTCTGATCGGTGAACATTTCAGTCAGATAAAAAATTCAAATTCAAAAATCACTCTCTTCAGCGACAGGGAAATTGCAAAATCATATTTTGAAAAAAATAAAATCAGCACCCAACTGCTGCTGTTGAAAGGTTCGAGAGGAATGGCACTTGAAAAGCTGCTTCCGATTTTCTGAATTCCGATTAATTTTATAATTTTGACCTGATTCTAAGTTGGGGTTTATATGACAATAAAAAGAGGGATTTTCTTCGGAATATTCATTTTCATCAGTTTTTCATTTTTCAGTCAGGATTTTTTGGAATGGTCGTCAAATCGGAAACTCAGTTTTGATGATTTCAAAGGCGCAGTTCCCAAAGCAATGAACAAACAGCAGGCTGCAAATATCACCACCGTTATTTCTTATCAGTCAAGACAGGAACAGGGAAAAGTTCCGCAGATGACAATTCTCAATCTGATGGACCGGAATTCATCCTGGACAAATGTCAAAAAGCCTGAAGTTCTTCAGGTTCAGCAGATCAGATTTGATTATTCGGAACTGTATGCCAGAAAAATCAGACAGAAAATGGCTGAAATGAACAAAAAGGGAATCACCGACAAACAGAAGTATATAGACGAAATCGCCAAAATGGTCAGAATTTCGGAAAAAAGACAAAGAGAAAACAGTCTGCTTCTTGAAGACCAGCCGCATCTGATCAAAATTATGCAGAACGACATCAAAGATTCACTGAATCTGTATAAGAATTTTGCAAAACAATAAAGATTAAGTTTTAAAAAAGCTCCAAAAGAAAAGCCGGGTTGTTTCCAAACCGGCTTTTGTATTTACTGATTTCTTACTGATTAAAAATCATCCAGATCCGTATCGAGTTCCAAATCGTCAAAAGAAGTTTCAGCTTCGGCATCATCCTCAGAATCAATGATCTCATCTTCCTCAAGATCAAGTATATCCTGATTTCTTTTGGGTGCCTTCAGCGGCATTGAGCCAAAACGGTAAACCGTCAGCGGATAATTGAAAACCGCTTTTTTGTCTTCGATCGCGATGACTTCCACATAGAAAGTCCACATTTCCATATAATCATAGACAAAAATCATCCGATCGCCGACCTTTGGCAAAATTTCACTGATCTGAAAATCGGCCATCGTCTCGTCATTTCCGGTATCGCCCATGTCTTCGAGCGGAATTTCTCTCCCCTGATCCCAGTCTTTGTTTGATTCATAGAACGAAGCCAACTCTTCACCCTGAAGACTGAATGCGCTCACAATTCCTTTGTAAAGAGAGAAAAGGGTCTGTTTGTCACGAACCTCAATGTCTCTGAAAACATCTTCTTTGGTATCCAGTATTACACGAATTTTATAAATCACTTCTTTTTAATTTTGGTGTCAAATATAATTTTTTTCCTAATTCAAACATATAATTTAAAGCCGATTCACGATCATTTTTTATTTCGCCTTCAAGGATGGCTTCTTTGATCGCATTTTTTATGATTCCGATCTCTTTGCCGGGCGCGAGTCCAAATATATTCATAATTTCTTCACCCGATACAGGCGGCTGAAAATTCCGAATCCGGTCCCTCTCCTCTACTTCTCTGATCTTTTGCTCGACCAAAATAAAGTTTTTTTTGAATCGCTGCTGCTTTTTTTCGTTTTTGGTGGTGATGTCCGCCTTGCAGAGTACAAACAAATCTTCAAAATCATCGCCTGCATCGTACAGCAGTCTGCGCAAAGCAGAATCGGTCACATTCTCGTCGATCAGTGCAATCGGTCTCGAGCTGAGCATCACAATTTTCTGAACATATTTCATCGGCGGACCCATCGGCAGTTTGAGCCGTTTGAACAGCGTATAGACCATTTTGGAACCGACAAATTCATGGGTATGAAAAGTCCAGCCGATTTTTTTGACATAACGTTTGGTCGGTGCCTTACCGATGTCGTGAAGCAGCGCCGCCCATCTGAGCCAGACATTGTCGGTGTTTTCAGAAATGTTGTCAACCACTTCCAGCGTATGATAAAAATTGTCTTTGTGCGTCTGACCTTCTATTTCTTCAATTCCTTTCAGCGCAACCAGTTCGGGCAGTATAAATTTCATCAGACCGGCATCATCCAGCAGTTTCAATCCGACCGATGGTTTGTCGGTCATCATGATTTTCTGAAATTCATCCATCACTCTTTCTTTGGATACGATTTCAATTCTTTTTGAATTTTTCAAAATCGAATCAAAAGAATTTTTTTCAATTTCAAAACCGAGCTGTGCCGCAAACCGAATCGCTCTCATCATTCGCAACGGATCATCGGAATAAGTCACATCCGGATCCAAAGGCGTCCTGATGATTTTATTTTTCAAATCACCGATGCCGTCAAACGGATCGATCAGCTGTCCGAAATTTTCAGGATTGACAGAAATCGCAAGCGCATTGATTGTAAAATCTCTTCTTTTCTGATCGTCATCAAGCGTTCCGTTCTCGACAAAAGGTTTTCGGCTGTCTTCGGAATAACTTTCTTTTCTCGCGCCCACAAACTCGAGTTCGATTCCCTGCCATTTATACATCGCAGTTCCAAACCGTTTGTAAACCGTCAGTTTGGTTGCATCCTTCATTTTTGAATGTGCTTTTTTCGCCAATTCAATTCCGCTTCCTACGGTTACAAAATCAATGTCTTTTTTCTGTCCGCGTTTCAGCAGAAAATCACGCACATAACCGCCGACCACAAAAGTCTGCTGATTGAGTTCAGCGGCTGCGTTGCCAATCAGTTCAAAAACTTTATGATTAACTGCTTTTTCGAGCTTCATTTTGCAAAGTTAGAATTTCAGTCACACTGAAAAAGTGATTCCCAAAAGTTTTTAAAATTTAAACCGTTTTCAAATTATAGGAAAATTTTGATTTTTCAATTATTCGCGTATCACCTTTACACGGCCGTCTTCTGATAATTTGATGATGGATGAAGCTGCAAATCTCGGAATGAAATCCCCGCACTCGGGAAGAATCAGATCGACTTCATCTTTGATTTTTTGTGAAATTTCAGAAAAATTCTGTGGAGAAGGCTCACCCGAAAGATTGGCCGAAGTTGAAACCAGCGGCGCATTGATTCTGCCGATGATCTTTTTGCAAAGCGAATCTTTTGTCAGCCGGATGGCAATCGTGTTGTCTTCTGCAATCAGTTCTTTGGGCAAATTTCTGGGGTTGTCATATATAATGGTAACCGGTTTTTCGGACAGATCCATAATGTCCCAGGCAAGCGCCGGCACATCGACCAAATTTTGAAGTCTTGCCGGACTGTCCACCAAAATAATCAGCGATTTTGAATCCGGCCGGTTTTTGATTTCGTAAATTTTATGGATGGCTTCCACATGGTTTCCGTCGCAGCCGAGACCAAAAGTGGTGTCGGTCGGATAAAGGAGAGTGGCTCCTTTTTTGATTTCTTCGATGATCTGATTGAATTCCATTGCAATCGCAAAATTAAAGCGATTTGTACAGACGGTAATAATTTTCCTTTAAAATCGGCAGATCAAATTTTTCATTGACCAGTTTGAATGCATTCTGACTCAATTTTTCTTTCAATCCTTCTTCGGTCTGAAGTCTCAAAAGATTGGCTGCAAGCTGATTCGGATCACCGATTTCAGAAACCAGACCGCTGAAACCGTCGATCACCGCTTCGGGTACTCCGCCGGCTTTTGTTGAAATCACGGGCACACGGCAGGCAAAAGCTTCATAGATCGTCAATGGCAGTCCTTCAGAAATTGAACTCATCATAAAAACATCAAATTCAGGCAAAAGCTCGCTGACATTTTTTCTGAAACCGAGCAGAAAGAAATCGTTTTGAAGATTTTTTTCGGCTATGTGTTTTTCAATGTTTTCTCTTTCCTTTCCTTCACCGATGACAACAAATTTCAGATTTTCAGCGGCCGGATTTTGTTTTGCAATGGCAGCTGCATCCGCAAATGTGATGATGTCTTTTTGATTTTCCAGCGCTGCAACATTTCCGATGATTTTGATTTCATCTGAAAAACCGAGCTCCTGATGAATCAGATTTTTTGAAGTATTTCCTGCGAATTTCTGAACATCGATTCCGTCATAGATGGTCACCACCTTTGATTTATCCCTGATCACATGGTCAAAAATCGATGCCACCGCATTCGAAACACAGACGATTTTTGAAATTCTGCTGTTTCCGTATTTGAGTTTCCCCAAAAAATTTCTTTTGATTTTTTTATCGCGTTTTCGGCTCAGCATGATTTTCACATCTTTCGGAAAAGAACGGGATGCCAGCAAAGCAGCAGTCAGTGCGCTTGAATCATGCACATGAACCAGATCGATCTTTTTTTCTTTGACCGCTCGGATGATCGGCCCGATTGCACTGAAAATTTTGTTTGATTTCTTGTAAGGAATAAAATTTTTATCCTCACCGCCATACATTTTGAACAGATCAGAATCTGACGGACAAAGTATAAACTGATTCAGGTCGTCGTAGGATTTCAGCAGTCCGTAAATCGTGTGCATCTGAATGTCGCCGCCTCTGAGTCCGGTTATGGTCGTGATATTGAGTATGTTCATCCGATGAGGGTTTGGGATTCAAAAGTACATAATTTTTTCAGTTCAGAATTATTCCGACTCATTGGGATCATAAAAAAAATCATAGCTTTTTTTGCCGGTTTCAATCGGTTATTTATAAAATCAATCCTTACTTTTGTCAAAATCCGTTTCATGATTTTTGAAATTAATCCGGCTTTTAAAGATTCCAAAAATGAAATCCTTTCTGCGTTTCTGAATTTTGACAATTCAGGCGAAAAATTCATCAATGGCGAGAGAAATAAAATCAAAATTTTTGAGATCAGCGGCAATCGGGTCAACATTAAATCATTTAAAATCCCAAACAAACTGAATCAGCTGGTTTACAAATATTTCAGAAAATCAAAAGCAAGAAGATCTTTTGAATTTGCAAACAAACTGATCGAAAAAGGAATCGGTACGCCCACTCCGGTCGGGTTTCAGGAAAATTATTCGGGCATCGGTCTGCAAAGAAGTTTTTATGCAAGTCTTCATCAGGATTATGATCTGACTTATCGCGAACTGGTCGAAGTCAAAGATTTTCCGGATGAGGTCAATATTTTGCAACAGTTCACCCGTTTTTGTTACAAAATGCATGAGGCCGGAATCGAATTCAAAGATCATTCGCCCGGAAATACACTGATCAAAAAACAGGATGACGGAACTTATCAATTTTTTCTGGTCGATCTGAACCGGATGAATTTCCATGATTCGATGGATATCAGTCTGAGGATGAAAAATCTGTCAAGACTGACACCCAAAAAAGAAATGGTCAGAATCATGGTGGATGAATATGCAAAAGTTTCCGGAAATGATTCCGAAAAGCTGTTTGAAATGCTTTGGAATGATACCGAAAAATTTCAGAAAAAATATCACAGAAAACAAAACACAAAGAAAAAACTCAAATCAATTTTCAAATAAAACAATTAAAAAAAATGAAAAATCTGCTCACTATAATTCTCAGTCTCAGTTTATTCACTGCA
>JACFND010000075.1 GCA_019455045.1 Flavobacteriia bacterium | reverse complement strand
AAAAAACTGAAAAAAGCAATCGAATCAAAAACTGCAAATTCAATTTTGATCAAAGTCAATCAGATCGGTACTTTGACCGAAACCATCGATGCGGTTCAGATGGCTCAGAATGCAGGTTATACCGCAGTAATGTCGCACAGATCGGGCGAAACCGAAGATACGACCATTGCCGATCTGGCGGTGGCTTTGAATACCGGACAGATCAAAACCGGTTCTGCTTCGAGATCAGACAGAATGGCGAAATACAACCAACTGCTCAGGATTGAGGAAATCCTTGATGAGTCGGCTGTGTATCCGCAATTCTCGGCTTTCAAAGTGAAATAATTTTTTATTAAAAAAGACCGAATTCATTAGGAAATATCAATACAATTGGCTTAAATTGCTATCAAACAATAAAACAAATGTCATCAAAAGCAAAATTCAGTTATAACAGCTCAGAAGTTGAGCTGGAAATGGGAGTCGGAACCATGGACGAGAAATATGTTGATTTCTCTCAATTCCGTTCCCAAACCAACGGGGTCATCTCTTTGGATCCCGGCTATAAAAATACAGGCTCCTGCGAGAGCGAAATTACATTCTTGGACGGTGAAAAAGGAATACTGATGTATCGCGGCTATCCGATCGAACAGCTTGCAGAAAAATCAAACTTTGTAGAAGTGATGTATCTGCTGCTCAAAGGAGAGCTGCCCACAGCCGATCAGCTGGCGGCATTCAATGACGACATCAAGGAATATGATATGGTGTCTGAGGATGTCACAAAAATCCTTTCCGCATTTCCGAGTTCTGCTCACCCGATGGGCGTGCTTTCAACGCTGACCAGCGCGCTGACCGCATTCAATCCGAAGGCTGTCAATGCAAAATCACCGGAAGACATGCACCGTGCGGCTGTTACGCTGATCGGTAAATTTGCGGTATTGGCTTCATGGACTTTGAGGAAAATGAAAGGTCTGCCGTTGAACTATCCGGACAGCAAACTGGATTTTGTTGAGAATTTCTATCAGATGATGTTCAAACGCCCGAATCGTGATTTTGAAATGGATCCGATTGTGATCAATGCGCTTGACAAACTGCTGATCCTTCATGCCGATCACGAACAGAACTGTTCTACTTCGACCGTCAGACTGGTCGGTTCTGCACATACCGGACTGTTTGCTTCGATCTCTGCAGGTGTTTCGGCGCTTTGGGGTCCGCTTCACGGCGGTGCCAATCAGGCGGTGGTTGAAATGCTCGACAAAATCAAAGAAGACGGTGGAGATGTTCAGAAATGGGTCAACAAAGCAAAAGACAGAAATGACGAATTCAGACTGATGGGCTTCGGACACAGGGTTTACAAAAACTTTGACCCGAGAGCAAAAATCATCAAAACGGCTGCAGATCAAGTTTTGGATAAACTGGGTGTACACGATGAATCGCTCGAAATTGCAAAAAAACTGGAAAGAGCAGCTTTGGAAGACGATTATTTCGTAGAAAGAAAACTGTATCCGAATGTTGATTTCTATTCCGGACTGATTTATCGTGCGTTTGGAATTCCAACCGAAATGTTCACCGTAATGTTTGCAGTCGGAAGACTTCCGGGCTGGATTTCACAGTGGATCGAAATGAGACAAAACAACGAACCGATCGGCCGTCCGAGACAGATTTATACCGGACATCCGAAAAGAGACTTTGTAGATATTTCGGACAGATAATCCGAAACGATCAATCATAAAAAGGTCTGATTTGCTTCAGGCCTATTTTTTTGTTTTTTGAATAATTTCTTGAATCAGTTGATAAATTATGACCATTTCTGAATTAAAATCACAATTGAAACTGCCTGTCATCGTATCACCGATGTTTATCGTTTCGGGCACCAAAATGGCGGCAGAATGCTGCAAAAACGGAATCGTCGGAAGTTTTCCTTCGCTGAACGGAAGACATACCGAGGATTTTGAAAATATGCTCAATGAAATTAAATCCGAGCTTGATCAGTACGAAAAAGAAACCGGCAAAAAACCGGCACCTTATGCGGTCAATTTGATTGTGAACAAAACCAATCCGAGACTGATGCCCGACCTTGAAAAAGTAATCAAACACAAAGTTCCGATCGTGATTACTTCGCTGGGCGCAGTCAAAGAAATCGTGGATGCGGTTCATTCCTACGGCGGTTTGATTTTTCATGATGTCATCAAAAAAAGACATGCAGAAAAAGCAGCCGAAGCCGGTGTTGACGGAATCATCTGTGTTTCTGCCGGAGCAGGCGGTCATGCCGGAACAGCTCATCCGTTTGCACTGATGAATGAAGTCAAAAAATTCTATAAAGGCGCAATCGTGATGGCAGGAAGCATCAGCACCGGAAATGAAGTGCTGGCAGCTCAGGTTGCAGGTGCAGATTTCTGTTATATGGGCACCCGTTTTATTGCGACCGAAGAATGTCTTGCGGTTCCCGAATACAAACAAATGATCATCGATTCAGGCATAAGCGACATCGTTTATACAGACGGAGTTTCCGGAGTAAACGCAAATTTCATTATCAAAAGCATTGAGAATGCAGGCGTTGATTTGAGCCATAAAAAAGAAGAAGATTTTTCAAAACTGACCGGCGAACATGCAAAAGCATGGAAAGACATCTGGTCGGCGGGACACGGTGTGACTGAAATTTCTGAAGTATTGCCGGTCAAAAAGCTGATTGAAAAATTGGAAAACGAATACAAACAGGGGATTGAAAAAGTCAAAACGATCGAATCCGGAATCAATTTTTAAAATTAAAAAATGAAAACCACAAAAGAACTGATCGACTTAATCCAACTCAAACAGATTGATAAACTTCATTTTGAAGGAAACAGCATCACTGTGGGCAGCCCGAATGTGTATGGCGGCCAGGCATTGGCACAGGCGCTGAATGCGGCATGCAGAACAGTTCCGGATGACAGACACTGTCATTCTGCTCATGCTTATTTCATATTGCCCGGAAATCTTGAAAAACCGATTCATTACAGAGTCCAATTGGTCAGAGACGGCGGAAGTTTTACCACCCGTTATGTAACCGCGGAACAGGATGACATATCGATTTTTGTATTGGCAACTTCATTTCAAAAACACGAAGAAGGATATGAATTTCAGGAAAGCGCACCCGAAGTTCCTCAACCCGAGGATTTGATGAGCTGGACAGACATCTATGAACAGTCAAAAGGTTTCTTGTCAGAAAGAGTGAGTAATTTTTTGGGCATGCCAAGACCGATTTCATTCAAACCGACTGTGATTCAAAATCCGTTTGACAAAGTGGATCTGCCGCCAAAACAGAATATCTGGTTCAAATTCAACGAGATGGTCAGCGAAGTCAGTATCAAACAGTTTACTCAGCTGCTCGCCTACGCATCCGATTACAACATACTGATGACCGCGATTCAGCCGCATGCTTCGGTTGCCGCATTTGCAAATACACAGATGGCAAGTCTTGATCATGCGATGTGGTTTCACCGGATTCCGGACACTTTCAACGACTGGTTTTTGTACAGCATCGAAGTGGAAAGCAATTCAAATGCAAGAGGTCTGACGATGGGAAAAATATTTGACCGAAAAGGGAAACTGCTGGCAACGGTGGCTCAGGAAGGACTGATCAGACGGATTGAAAAATAGAAACGGAATTGTAATAACAAACCGTTAAAATTCAGATACTCTGAATTAACTTTTTATATTTGTGGGGATAAAAATCGAATACATTTCAAATGGAAATACTCTTCAACTGGCTCATTGCCTTTGTCATCTATAACATCATTTACGGTGCATCCACCTGGCAACTGTACAAAAATGCAGGCAGAAAAGCATCAGAAGCATTTATACCGTTTTATAATTTTTGGATCGGTCTCGATCTGATGAAACGCCCAAAATGGTGGATCATACTGTTTTTCACACCGATCGTCGCACCGATTATGTGGTGGGTTTATTGGGTTGATTTTGGAAGAGCTTTTGGCAGAAGAACCTGGACAGATGCGATACTGATGATCGTTACCGTCGGTCTTTATTCATTCTATTTGAATTATGTGGTAAAACCTGATTATGAAGGACCTGAAGAGAGAAAAAGCACATTTATCGCAGCTTTGGTTTTCGCAGTTGTATTGGCAACTTTGGTTCACAACTGGCTGATTCAGCCGATGGTGGTTCCGACCGGATCAATGGAAAATACAATCCGAATCGGCGATGCGCTTTTTGTTGAGAAAGTCAGCAATGGCGTCAGGGTTCCGATGACACCGATCGGGATTCCTTTTTCTGAATTTATCAACCGGAAATTATTTGTCGATCAGGCGAGACTGCCATATATGAGACTGCCCGGCTGGCGAAAGATTCGGTCAAACGACATTGTGGTGTTCAACTATCCGACAGACTCTGCATTTTCGGCCATCGACAGAAAAGATGCTTATGTAAAAAGACTGGTCGGTATGCCCGGAGATTCGGTTGAATTTGAAAACAGCATATTGAAAATCAACGGAAAAGAATTTATTCCAAAAAAAGACGGACTGGTTCAGCACAGTTATATCGTGACCACAAAAGTTCCGTTCAGCACCCAGATTCTTTATGATAATTTTTCGGTGATCAACGGCACCGACTACAAAGTGGAAGCGCAGGGAAATGATCTTTTCACTTATGTATTTTATGCTTTGACTTCTGATATGGCCGAGCAGCTGAAAAACAATCCGAATGTAGTTTCGGTTGAACAGAAAATCAGTCCGGTCGGAAGAAAGGATGTGAAATTTTACGGTGATGGAAGGATTGACAGTACTTATACGATTTTTCCGCTTGACAAAGACTGGAATCAGGACAATTACGGACCTATTTATATTCCCAAAAAAGGTGATGAAATTAAAATTGACAAAAACAATATCACCCAATATTACAACATCATCAAGATTTATGAAAACAACGATCTGAAGATCGACGGCGACAAAATCCTGATCAATGGAAAAGAAGCTTCTGAATACGATATTCAGCAGGATTATTATTTTATGATCGGCGACAACCGAAACCAGTCGCTGGATGCAAGATTTTTTGGTTATGTGCCCGAACAGAACATCATCGGTCGGCCGATTATGGTTTGGGCGAATTTCAACGGCATGTTTGAACCTGCGCCAAAGAAATTTATCTGGAGCCGCTGGATGACTTCGATCAACAATGACAATCCGGACAAAACTTCGTACAGATATTATGTGCTTGCCGCACTGATACTGTTTTTTGGTTGGGATTACTGGCGTGCAAAAAAGAAAAAGGAAAAAGAGGATAAAAAATAAAACCGGTAAAAAATGATTTTTCCGTTATTTTATTTCGGACCGATTTCTTATTTCTCAAAACTGACCGATGCTGCAGATTTTCGGTTTGAAATCAATGAGAATTTCAGAAAACAAACCTACAGAAACCGCTGCTACATACAGGGTGCAAACGGAAAGCTGAGACTTGCCATCCCGATTGAGCACGACGGCAGCAGACGGATGAAGGACATCAAAATGTCGGATGATGCCAATTGGCGAAAAGAACATTTCAAATCTTTGGTTTCGGCTTATAAAAGTTCTCCTTATTTTGAATTTTATGAAGACGATCTGGCGCCGATTTATCAGAAAAACGAAAAGTTTCTGGTTGATTTTAATATCAGCACTTTGGAATTTATTTTTGGAAAATTAAAACTCGATCTGAAAATCAATCTGACCGAAAGTTATATTGAAAATCCGGATGAAAGGGATTTTAGAAATTTCTTCAATTCAAAAACAGAACCCGATCCAAAAGATTTTCCTGAATACACCCAGGTCTTTAGAGAGCGTTTTGAATTTATGCCCGATCTGAGCATTTTGGATTTGCTTTTCAATGAAGGTCCGGCTGCTGCAACTTATTTGAAAACCATCGCTGCAAAATAAAAAAGCCTGTCAAAACTGACAGGCTTTCTCATTAATCCCTTAGATTATTTCCTCAATATTTTGAATGTCTTCACACCTTTGTCGGTAAACACCTTGATGATGTATGAAGTCTTGTCATACAATCTCATATCGATTTGGAACTGATTCAAACCGTTTCCTTTCAGCACTTTAACCAGCTGACCCGAAACATGATAAATCTGAACCGAATTGATATGTTCGTCGCCCATCATGACGGTCGCAAAGTCTCTGACCGGATTCGGATAGATTCCGTAAGTCTTAGAAATCGGGTCGTCAACCGACATGATTTCGTCAAAGTTTGCAGTCAGATTTCGGCTTTCGGTCACAGTGAATGAATAAGTCGCGTCGGTCGAAACCACCGTTCCGTTTTCGGTCCAATTCACAAAATTGTAATTTGGATTGGCCACCGCAACAACCGTTGCTGTATCACCGTAATGATAGGTTCCGCCGCCCGCAGTCGTACCGCCGACGGTTGGATTTGCAACCGTTGTGATGATGTATTCATCCTGACTGAAGTTCGCCACCAGATCTCTGCTTGAGGTTACTGTGAAACTGTAATCTTCATCATTTGAAACCACTGTTCCTCCTTCAGTCCAATTGATGAAAGTGTAACCTACATTTGCAGTTGCCGATACTGTTGCTGTATCACCATAATTGTATGTTCCGCCACCGGATGTTGTTCCTCCAACTGTCGGATTTGAGCTTGTTGTAATGATGTACTGGTTTGTACTAAAGTTCGCTACCAATGTTCTGCTTGAAGTTACCGTAAAACTGTAATCTTCATCTGTTGATACAACCGTTCCGCCTTCTGTCCAATTCACAAAAGTGTAACCCGCGTTTGCAGTCGCACTCACTGTTGCAGTATCACCGTAATTATAGGTTCCTCCTCCAGAAGTGTTTCCACCTGCTGTCGGATTTGAACTAGTCGTAATCGTATAAGCATTCAAACTGAAGTTTGCAACCAATGTTCTGCTTGCTGTTACTGTGAAACT
>JACFND010000013.1 GCA_019455045.1 Flavobacteriia bacterium | reverse complement strand
GTTTCAATTCCAATATGGTTCGATTAAGAGTCGTAAAATTACAAATTGTTTTTAATTGAATTTCAATCAAATAAGGATTCTAATTCTACGAAAAACAGAGAGAATTGTCGTCAATGTACAATGTCATGAAAATACCCCATCTATGACGACTGTATAATATTCTAATAATCATCTTTTTAAAAATTCCAATATGTCAAAGAGCGTTTCATTTAATTATTCCGGCCTCCATCGACGAGTTTAAATAAAAATATCAGTATCGTTCTTTTCTTTTCCTACAATCTCCTTTTGAAGCCATTTTTGATTTTTACTGATGAAAATAATCAAACTGTCTGTTTCGCAATCCATTATCTTTTTTGCCTTCATTTTTAATTCTCTCAATTGTGATTCGGTGATTTCACCCTCAAAAACGGAATTCTGAATCCAATTTAAGTATTGTCGGCACAACTTCAACATTTTTGAAACTCTTTCTACGCCTATGTCATAAACAAGTATTATATACATTTCTTTTGTTTTTTTATTAGAGAGTGGGAGAGGGAACGATTTTCTTTTCTTCACTCTTTTATATTTTCACCACCAGGCTTTAAATGGTTGATATTCTTCAATTTTCATTATATGCTTAATCAATTTGTAAACCTCTAATTTAACCAAATGTTTATAACTCACATCCTTATTTAATTTTCGGTGTTTAATTGTTTGATTTAATCGGTCTTCCCAATCTCTCAAAACTTTTTTCCTGCCGGATTCATTCAATAGACAGTAATTCAATTTTTTATCAAAATCCTTTTCCGATAAAATGTTTTTATTTAGAAGTGAAAAAATTAAGCGGTCAACCAAAATAGGTTTAAAAATCTCAGCCAAATCCAATGCCAATGAATATCTCCTGTATCCGGGTTCGTGCAAAAAACTGATTGTTGGATTTAATTGGGTGTGATATATTTGGTCCAAACAAAGGGTATAACACATCATATTGCCAAACGAAATCAATGCATTTACTTCATTTGACGGTGGCCTTTTTGTCCGGTTGCCCATTTCAAAGTTTGGGATTATTTTGTCAAATGCCTTATAATAAACCTGTCTTATGTTTCCTTCCCAGCCCATCAGTTCACTTACAGTCTTTGCCTCTTTCATCTCGTTACTGTAATTTTCTATCTGTGTTATATGTAAACTCAAATCCCTTCCTCTTCCTTGATAGTACTTTAGATTCCGCAACATATTGGCAGCAGCGCCTTCAATGAATTTTTGAGCAATTCCCATCCTGAGTTTTGGACGGGTGTAGTTTTTTGTCTGCTCTATCAGGACTTTTCCGCTCAAAAGGTAATCCTTGGGCATAAAACTTCCCGTGTAATGCTCATAATAATCAAAAAAATGA
Organism: Flavobacteriia bacterium; assembly: GCA_019455045.1. Lineage (GTDB taxonomy): Bacteria > Bacteroidota > Bacteroidia > Flavobacteriales > Weeksellaceae > Moheibacter. The sequence continues at coordinate 54,773 of JACFND010000013.1, read as the reverse complement.
ACAGAGATTTGACTCTTTCCCAAGAAATTATACATGGCCGAATTGGCATCCAATGCTCCAAAACAGTACAAGTTTTTGATTCCTTCAATAGGCAGATACTTGACCTGGCCCTCATTCCCATCTTTATCGATAGGAACGAATTTTAAAGTGTTGTCCTTTCGGCTTAACCGACCGGGATTGAATAAGTAGTAAGATTTTTTCATAATTAAAGTTCTCCTGAATAACAAAAATCATAATAGCTGCAACTCTTACAGATTTTGGCATTAATTACCGGAGGGCAATGCTCACTAAGTATCAAATTCTGAATTTCCAATACAGTTCCTTCTAAATATTCCCTGTCAGAATCGGTTAGGTAAACAGTTTCAGTTTCACGCATTTTTGGATATTCGATGATACCCTTTTCTGCCTCAATATCATTTAGTTTCATCAGCCATAAATAGAATTTCACCTGCCAAATATGGGCTTCTTCTACTTTGTTGCTTCGTTTGGTTTCATGAATAATCTTATTTTTTGCATCGAAAAAATCGATTTTACCACTTAAAGATACGTCATTGAACTCATAAAATACTTCAATTTGCGAATATCGTTCACTTCTTTGCTGATAGCTTTCTTCTTCAATCACTTTACCGTCGGATACCAAATCGGAGGTTTGTTCCATTTGAATATTATTGGCAAAAAGCCATAACTTTCTGGGACATAGTCGGTAATAATTAATGTGGGTTCCGGTGAGGTTCATGGTGATTCAAAATTTGAATTTAGATTAAAGAAATTAACGAACAAATTATCCTTCAAATAATACCAAATATCATCAAAATTGGGCAATTTTCCTTTTGGAAGATGATGAGCTATACTTAATTGCCAGGATTTTTTCAAGGAACTATAAACTTGTTCATCCAGAAATATATCCGGATTGGCTATCACATTTTTTAGTTTGCACTTTTTTATAAAGGCTTTGTTAATCAACGACCAATCGTCAAATTCACAGTGGTTTAACAAATACCAAACATCATAATAATCTCTTGGAGCCTTATAATTCCTTTGATAAAACGCCCTCACCTTTTCTGTCAGTATTTCATTTAAATTATAAACCGGAATAGCCTGATTTTTAACCTTTTCATTATCGGAATAAAGGTGTTGAATTGGTAAATAGTTGATTGGAAAAAATAACTCTTCATCAAAACTAAAATCAATTTCAATTTTGGAATGCCATCTTTCAGGTGGTGGCGGTGCTGTATTCTGGTTATGATTTGGTCCCCAAAATGCAATTTTAAAATGATAACCTTTAGGTACATCTTTAAATTGTTTCTTCTCAAAACGAATTAAGTGAAAACGGATACCTGTGCCTTGAGTACACAGATCCGTGATTTCTGCAATCCACTTTTCATCTAACAGATAGGATTTATCCAAGAGAGTGAAGTCTAAGTCTTCAGAAAAACGATAATCTGGGAAATAACACTTTCGCAAACAGGTACCACCTTTGAATACAAAAAGATTCCTGTTCTCTCGAAAATTAAAGAAGCAATTCAGAAAGTGTCCCAATACATAATCCTTTTCTGTTGTATTGGGAGATACTTCCCATTCTTCGGCTTTTGCTATTATTTCTCTTTGATAAATCATCAATAATACCTCAGTTGTAATAAATCTTCTAATGATAAATTCAGTCTCAACCCCCAATTCGTTATCACTCTTCCCTCATCCGGTAGTGTATTGTCCAAGAGTGATATGGTTCTCGTAACTTTCGATTGTGCAAATTCTATGAATTCATTTAACGGCAATTCAAAACTTTGCGCTATGAAACCCATTCTTTTGATAGCTGCCTGATTATTTACCGATTTTGCATATTCAATCAATTTTTCTTCTCTCCATTCATTGCTGACAAAGGCTTTAATTAATCCAGGGAATTCACCGGCGTATTGCGGTAAATCAAAACAATCTACTATCGTTTTCTCTTTGTCGGTAATCAAATAAGAATGATTCCCATAGCCTGATTTCTGGATTCCAGTGAATTTTTCCTTTTTGACTTTGATGAATTGATAAGGAATATGAAACACTTCTTTATCCTGTTTTACCTTTGTCATCTGTACAAAAACAGTATTGGAAATCTGCTCAGTCAATCCATAAAGATTCAATGCCGACCAATAAGCGATTGCTCCCTCTTTTGAAGCCAAATAATAGCCAATTACAAATTCGTCTTTGAAATTATGACGACAGTATTTGCCTTTTTCGATAATTTCAATAATCCCATTTTTAATCAATGTTCTCAATGGATTTATCCAATCTCTCAAAGTCATCCCTGTCCGGCTTAAGAAATCTTCTTCTGTGAATATATCTATTTCATATTCATCTAATATTTTCAGTAAATCATTCGACATATATCATCTTTTGATTAATCATAATTCAAATGTAGTTGATTTTGATAAAATGAAGGGTGATTCTAAAGAATAAAATCTTCTCCTTCAATATCAACACCTTTTTCAAATGAATAAGAATCTGGACTTATTTTAAAGAGACCATTAAAATCCTTATTGTTTTGACATAATGGTGGTATATCATTTTTTTTAAGTCGGACAGAAACAATCCGATTACTCATATCCTTCAATAAACTGTTTATCTTCAATGAGGTTAACCGAATCTGAGTCCAATCTTTATTCTTGGATTTGGTAAGTTGTTCAATCTCAATACTTAAATCTAATAAGTATTCAAAACGCAAATCATTATTATTCTTTACAACAAAATACTGTTTAACAATCCCATATTCTTGCTCATCTATCAATTGAAACTTGCCAATCTTTTCATAAGCACATTCTTTAATGTCATTTATAAAGTCAAAATCTAACTTTCCTTTTGCCTGACTGTGTTGACCAAATTTTAATTCATCAGAAATTCGATTAAAAAAATCTTTTTGAACATCAAGAAGTTCATTTTCTTCATAATATGATTCACTTAAAACTCTTTTTGTAAAATCTAAGATATCTTTATCTTTTCCTAAACCATAGATTAAATCAGCTCTTTTCTTTCCATTTCTCACGAGATTGAAAAGAATTACTTTTCCTGAATTGAGTTTTCCGTTTCTATTACACCTACCAGCGGATTGAACAATACTTGATATTGGTGCAAAGTCTCTGTAAATTATAGGAAAGTCTATATCAACACCAGCTTCTATAAGTTGAGTGGAAACCAAAATTGTTTTTAACCCCTTTTTCAATCTTTCCTTTACAATTCTGATTTTTTCATTTCGATCTTCTGGGATAAAATGGGTATTTAGTAGATAAACTTCATCATTAACTAACCCTTCATCAATCAATGATTTAAATAAAAGCTTGCTATCATCAATTGTATTTAGAATAATCAAAACAGAATTATTTTCTCTGATTATTTCAGTGGTTAATTTTTGAATGTCATAAGTATTTTCTTTTAATTCAATTTGATAACGATTAAAAGTTACATCACTAAAATATTTATTGTGGTCTAATAAATTTTTGGGTAGTTCATAGTCATGAAAAAAACTTTTTATTTCCCTTTTGTCTTGGAGATTAAAATCGGGTTGAGTTGCAGTTGAAATAATAGCATAGCTATTAAATTTTTGGCAGAATTTATTCAAATATGCGACAAAGAATGCATAAAGTCTTGGCGGTAATGCTTGTATTTCATCTATTAAAAAAATACAATTTGCGAAATTTGGCAGTTTGAGCAAAGTGCCATTTTTATTACTTAAAAGCGTTTCAAAAAATTGGACAAATGTCGTTATTATAAAAGGATATGAAAAGGTGTCTTGCTGAAATACTAAAGATTCCAGTTCATTAATCTTTTCTGGTGTTGGGTTATTATCTAATTCCTTTTGTAAATCATTAAATCTATTATCGTCTGATTTAGAATCAATTCTTTGAATGAAATGCTCGTCAGAGTAATCTCTGAAAATTTCAAGAACTTCTTTTTCTACCTGTTCTGTGATAGATAAAAATGGAATTGAATATAAAATCCTCAATGGGCCTTTTTTTTCAATAATTTTAGCTGCAAGAGAAAGTAACATTATGGTTTTTCCTGAACCGGTAGGTGCAGTAAGTTCAAATACTCTTTCATCATTATTTAGTAAGTAATCAATATTTGATACAGCTTCTATTCTAATCTGCGTACGAAGAATATTTAAAGCAGTATCTGAATTATATTTCGAAATGTATAGCTCAATTTGCTTAGGGTATATTTTTGAAAATTCTATTATCTTCTTTTTATCAAGTTGAAGGAGCTCTGAATCTTTGGCATCGTTCTTATCTGACAGTATTAATGAAGCAAAAGAGAACTGCGTATTTAGAAAATAATCTAACGCTAATTTATTTTCTATTGGATAAAATAAGAGTTTCTCATAAAACGCTTCTTTGAGTCTTTTATCTTCTAAAAGAAAAGAGAAATCTGAATCAGCAGATTCTTTAAAGTAATGTTCTAAATATTCTTTAATTGGCAGATGATACAAATAAGTCGAATTAAAACTGTATAACTCTTTAATTTCTTGCTGACTAATGATATACGGTTCGTTTTCTAAACTGCTTGTTGGAATAAAATCCGGTAAATGTCCATGATGCTTCGCAATCAAAACTATTATTGCCATAAGATCAGATTGCGAGAATTTACCTTTTAGAAATTCCTCTATAAACTTGATATTATCGTTTTTTAAGCAGAAACCATAAAATATGAATGCTGATAAATATGCATGATGACTGTAACCAATAACTGTCTTTTTGGCTAATTTATCCTGGAAAATCGGATTGATTTTTCCAATGTCATGAAAAATTGTTGCTAATTCTCCATACCTTGGAATTTCCAATCCTTTCATAAGTACTTTTATACCATCTCTTACTCCATCAATATGAGCAAAAAGTTTCTTATCTGGATGAGATTTTAAAATATTTACATCAACCATAAGTATTCAGATTGACCATTCAAGTTTTTATAAAAGAAACAAGAACCCTCAACAGTTATTGAGTTAGGGTAATCGGGATAAATAATCTGTATATATTTATCAGGAAGATTCCAAAAATCATCATTTTGATACGTTGGTAATTTATCAAAACCGATTCGAAAATCGCCTCCTATTTTAGGCTTGTGTTCTGAAGAAACGAATGATGTTGTTTCAAAACTCTTTTTATCAATCCTATCCAATATGCCTTCAGAGATAAACTTTAAATTGGCAGGGCAATTATGCCATCCAAGTACAGGTGGATAAACAGCTTCTTCATGTTTTACATTGAAAATAAATTTATCAAAAAGGGCTTTTGATTCTTCATCCTTTAAAGCTAGTGTTATTTTAAATTTTGGATTTTTCAAAAACTCAAAATACTTTGGAGTACCTGCCGCCGTTGGATTGATTGCTGTTCTACTTGTAAAACCCCAAGATACTTTTTTTACTGGGTTTAACAACTGAACTCCATATAAGATGCTTTCTGAAAGTTCAGGAAAATATCTTTTCATTTCCCCTCGTTCGATGCCAAGAACAGCCCCAATCATGCCGATTAAAGCTGTTTTTGTTATCAAATCATGGGAGAGTGGGTTATTATTTGTTTCAGGTTTTTTGAAATGAGCCCAATCTCCCCAAACTTCAAATTGAAATGCTTTCATAGTTAAAATTTGATTTCTTCAAACTTCTCGATTTTAGATAGTATATCTTTTATAGTCTCTACTTCTGTATAAAATTTTACTCTTGCGATTTTATCAGATTTAGCAACTTCTTCTAATCCTGAGAAATCAAATTGATAATCATCCATAGAGCGTAATTGTTCATCATCTTTCCCTTCCTTATTCAAAACCTTGACTAACTGATTTACTCCGTATATCTTTTTATTTGATTGCGTATAAACTACTTCTAATAATAAAAGAGAGTTCTGACCAGATTTTGTTCTTGAATGTGAGCTACCTTCACCATTGGTTCCATACCATAATCCTTCAAAAAGTTGCTTCAAATCATCAGCTGTCATTCCGGTAGATTCTGCAATCTTAGGATTAAGCCAACCATGAATTTGCATAATAGAATATGGAACAATCGTAGTTGTGCCAATAGATCCTTGCGTGTTTTCAGCTTTAGAAGTGAAATGTGTAGTGTTTTGATGCATTCTCAAATTAACTTTGTTTAAAGAAGGATTCAAAAGAGCAAACTGTACCGGGCCTGTGTACTGAACATGTCCATTGGTACATCCTTTTCCATCAACTTTTATTGCCCCAGCATCATCCCCTAATGTTGAAATCCCACCAAATAAACGAACATCAATTTGCTCTTTTAAAATTGCTCCAATATCAGTCAATTTCTTTTCATTCCTATTTTCTGCAATCCATTTTAGAACATTTTTTGAGTCAGTTTTTCCGGCACCTGTTTTTTCAGAAACATATACAGGTAGGCCTTTATCTTCGAAATAAGTTCTTACGAATCTTTTCATCCTCACATCACTGACCAAAATCTTTTTGGTCTCTTCATCATAACGTTGTTCACCTGTAAAAGGATCTCCATTAGGGATATTGTAGGTTGTGTCATAAAAAAACAAGATTTCTGACTTGTGTTGAATAATGTTGTTACTTTCCATTTTTAAATTGATTTTATAAGATTATTAATTTTCGTTATTAACTTCAGATTGTTTTTTAGGAATTGGTTTGAAATAGCTTTCGAAGAAACCAAAAGCAGCTTCCTCTTTATCGTAATTCCCCTCGAACTCTTTAATTTTTTGAGCTAAATCATATGAAACCTGAAAGGTAAATTTCGTTTTTTCATGCATTATCAGCTTTTGCTCAATATCATTTTTGAGTTTAATAAAATCAGAAAGATTGCTAATTCTACGTGTTAAATTACCGACATAATTTTTCTCAAAAGATTTAATAGGGGAATTTTGACCTGCAAAATTCTTCGCCAAACTACCCAATAGACTGCCTATTTGATAGCTTTGTGATTGTAAAATTTCCATAAATTTATTGTTTATATTATTTTGAATTGAAATCAAGAATTCGAAATCGAATTTCAAGAAATTAAATTGGGGATCTCCGAATCTTATTGAATACTCTGAGTTTTGAATTAACGCTGATAGAAGCCCGTCATCATTATGATAGCATTCTTTGTAAATTAATGGTAAAGCTTTCAAAATATGTGTTTGATATTTTGGGTTGGCTTTAAAATTGACCTTTCCCTTATTATCTGCTTGCGGGTTTCCTAATATATTTCTAAATGAAGAACTCAAATAAAATGGATGGAATTCTTTGGAAGTGTTTGTAAAATAATTTTTTCTATTATTTTGGACAAGTAAGTTAATTTCTCCTATTCTTTCTTTTATCCTTCTCAGCGTACTCTTTTCAATTCCAGAAATTTCAATTAAATCCACATCAGGTGTACCTGCACCCTTACTTTTCTTCGTAAAAATTACATCAAATCTTGTAATATTATTGTCTTGTGATGTGTTGAAAATATTTAGAAGGAATTCAGAATTATTCTGTTTATTTTTCTCATTAATCGATTTTTCATCAGCCTTTTCTATAAAGGCAAGATAATCTTCTGCTGTTAAATTATCTCCATTAGGCAAAACTATAATTTTAATATCTGTGTTTGGGATAAATGATCCTTTATTAGCATATTCAATACCATAAAACAAATCTAACATAGACTCATTTTCAAATCCCTTAGATTTATATTTTGCATTAAGCTTGAAATCCGGAAATTGAATATCATTTTTTTTATCTCCCGAGCACAAAGTCTTATATAAAGTCTTCTTTAAGACTAATCCATTGTCAGTGTCATCTACGAAATCTTGAAGCATTTTCCCAGTTACTAGATTTAAATCTTCATTGTAATCATACCAATTTTTATCACCAGGAAAATCAAAATGAATATAAATTTCTCCATTTTCTAATTTTAATAATTCCTTACGGTCGGCATCACTAATCACATCCTCTGAAAAGCCAGTTAAACCAATTCTTTTTAAATTAGAGTTAGAGGTAGTTTGTAATATTTGCCTAATTCTCGCTTCCTGAATCTTATGTTCGTCATTAATAAAGTCCAATAAGTATTCATTTATATTATTCTCAACAAAGTACTGAACTGCTTGAATATTATTCAAAATAGATTCAAGAATTATCAAATCTTTATTAAGTGAGTTTCTGAATTTAAACAACATTAAATCTTCTTTATTCTCAATATTTACAATCGCCTGAAAATCTTCCTCTCCACGAGTAAAGGAACTAAATTTAAAAGCACCTTTTCCCCCAGGATTTTCTAAACGATAAGCACCTCCTTCTACTGTTTCAATTTTGCCATCTTTTTTTATGGTAGTATTTTTCAAATAATAGACGTCTCCATAAATATATTTCATTAAAGAGTCACTATTAGAAGTTTTAAATCTAAGATGATACAATTTATCTCTCTTATTTTCGGGAACACCTTTTATATCATTCCATTTTATTTCAAAATTATCTGTAATGGGTATGGAAATACAAAATGGGTAATTCCCATCTTTGTCAATCGGGCAAGCATCAACATATTTGAAGTGGTGAAGACTATTCTCAGAACTTCTTAATACATTTCCTATTTTTAATACTGTATCTAAACTCATTTTTCTGTCTTTTCTTAAAAATTTATTTTATTACCAAATAATGATTTATCTATCCCATTATATTTTCATATTATATTAAACCTAATCCCCTTCCAATACAAAAATATTTCAATCATAAACCTTTACCATAATTTCTTCAAAAGAATTTATAACCTTCAAAGTTGGTAAAAACAACACAAATTGAATCAATCACTCACAAACCCCATCCCCTGAGCATTATAAACCCCTGCTCCTGAATTCAAAAACAACTCCACAAATCTCTTTTCAGCCGTTACTTTCAATCCAAAATTCATCCAACCTCGAATTTTAGTTTCCTCTTGCGTATCTGCCTTAATAGTGATTAACCGGGATTTGAATTGCGTTTTCATTGGAATGATCTCAGCCATCAGAAAAGCAGAGGTTGAAGCTTGCTCATCAAAGCAGGACTCAATCTTATTACGCCAATTATAAATTATACCATCAGCGAACTCGATTTTATCAGGCGATTGAAAATCATATTTTCCATCATCTGAACGCAATCCAACAACAATAGGAGATAAAGGTTTTAATTGGATCTCTATTATTTCATTCTCTTTATACCTCTGTATTGGATTGGGTAAACTCTCAACCGATTTCACGCTAAAGCTTACTTTAGATTTTTTATCTGCTATATCAATTTTTTCGCTTTTGAATAATCCTTTTACAAAATTCTCCATTGCTTCGGGCAGATGAAAAGCTATTTGAAAAGTTACCTCATCACTCAATAATTTCATCCGATCACCTTCTATCTTAAAAGGAAAATCCAACTGTGAAAAAGAAAAAAGTTTAAATCCCTTTCCATATCCTTTCTCATGAAGGGATTTGGCGTATTCAGTATCACCCTTTGCCAATATCCGATAAATGGCTGCGCTCAACGGGTATTGGTAGTTGATTGGCAAATTTGCGTTTTTTGTTATATTGTTTAATATGATTTTAAACCTCATTTCAATGATTTTACTTAATACATTTCCTCAAATTTAAATATTCATAACGACAAAATACGTCGTTAAGATTTAAATTTTAAAATTGTTCTTTTTAAAAGAAATTACTCAAGACATTGAGAATAACGAAATTGTATTGAATTTCAATCTGGCCTTTAGAGAGTAACAGAATGGAAAATTACAATAATTTTTCGCAATGAATCAGGCGATTTATCAACAATCACATAATCATTGTTGTTTTGAATTTAATTGGAAAAAACCAATTCGAGAATCAGAAAAATGTATCCTTACCTAAACCCCTCATTAATCCCTTTCAGCACCTCATTTCCCGGACAAAGCACCTTTTCATCCATTTGATTCAAAGGCGTATCCGATGAATTTAAAATCCGGTGAAGATCGGCAGGATCACGGTCGATATAGAGCAGTCCGGTCAGTACTTCCTGTTTGGCTTCCGCATTTTTCAAAGCGGTAATCGCAGACAGTCGGTCTTCGGGATTCCAGTCATTTTCGAGTTTGTGCAATTGCAGAGCGCTGCCGTCATGCAGTTCTATGGTTGCGGTTTCACCTTCATCATAAGACTTGGTGATGGTTTCCATTTCGGGCACATAATCTGTTTTTCCGGTGCAGGCAGAATGTTCTCTTACAAACGAATAGGATTTTGTCGAACCCGGATTGTTGTTGAAAGTCACACAGGGCGAAACGATATTCAGAAATGCAAATCCCGGATGGTTCATCGCAGCTTTCAGCAACGGAATCAGCTGGTCTTTGTCGCCCGAAAAACTCTGTGCCACAAAGGATGCGCCGAGTTCAATCGCAAGACTTGCCAGATCGATTGGCCGATAAGGATTGACACTTCCGGCTTTGCTGACAGAACCGACATCTGCAGTCGCAGAATCCTGACCTTTGGTCAAACCGTAAACCCCGTTGTTCATACAGATATAGACCATATTCAGATTTTTTCGGATCACATGTGCAAACTGACCCATTCCAATCGAAGCCGAATCACCGTCGCCCGAAACACCGATGTACATCAGATCGCGATTGGCAAGATTGGCGCCTGTGGTCACCGCCGGCATACGTCCGTGTACCGAATTGAATCCGTGTGAGTTGCTCAGAAAATAAGTCGGCGTTTTGGATGAACAGCCGATACCCGAAAGTTTGGCAACTTTATGCGGTTCAATGTCCATTTCAAAACACGCCTGTACAATGGCCGCACTGATGGAATCATGGCCGCAGCCAGCACAAAGGGTTGACAATGCACCTTCGTAATAAGCCGAAGTATAACCCAATTTGTTTTTGGGTAAATCCGGATGTCTGAATTTTGGTTTGATGTATGTCATAATTTTTTTGTTTCAAGTTTGGGCTGCGCCCGTTTCAAGTTTCAGGTTTCAAGTGAGAGGTTAAAAGTTAGAAGTTTCTTTTTATCACTAATTACTAATTACTAATCACTAATCACTAATTACTCAATCTGCCTCATAATATCATCTGCCGTAATCGGCATACCGTCATAATTCAATACTTTGATCAGTTTCGCCGGATTGATTTCCAGTTCGATCATCAGCAGACTGCGCAATTGTGCATCACGGTTTTGTTCCACCACATAGACTTTGTCATGCGAATGGATAAAATCTTCAACCGTTTTGTTGAACGGAAAAGCTTTGATCCGAATGGCATCCAGTGTTTTTCCGTCTTTTTTCATCAGATGCAAAGCTTCTTCAGCCGCATATTTTGAAGTTCCGAAAAACAGTATGCCTTCGTTGGACTGATTGGTTTCCTGATACAATTCCGGCGCGGGAACCAGTTCCTTTGCCGTATTGAATTTCTTAATCAGCCGATCCATATTTCGTTTGTATGCCTCGCCGCTTTCAGTATATTTTGCAAATTCGTCTTTTGATGAACCGCGTGTAAAATAAGCCCCTTTTTCGGGATGGGTACCCGGATAGGTTCTGTACGGAATCCCGTCGCCGTCCACATCCAGATAACGGCCAAAATCTTCAATTTCGTCAAGCGCTTCAGCCGAAAGCACTTTTCCGCGTTTGTATTTTCGGTTGTCGTCCCAACTCAGCGGTTCAGAAATATGATCATTCATTCCCAAATCCAAATCTGAAAGCATGATGATTGGCGTCTGTAATTGTTCGGCCAAATCAAAGGCCTGAGCACTCATCTCAAAACAGTCTTTTGGAGTGGAAGGGAAGAGCACCACATGTTTGGTGTCGCCGTGAGAAGCATAAGCAGCTTCAAAAATATCGCTCTGCTGAGTTCTTGTCGGCATACCGGTAGATGGCCCGGTTCGCTGAACATCGATCAGCACCATCGGAATTTCAGCAAAGTAGGCGAGACCCAGAAATTCATTCATCAGCGACAGTCCCGGACCGCTGGTTGCGGTAAAAGATCTGGCACCGTTCCAGCCTGCGCCAATCGCCATACCAATCGCCGCCAGTTCATCTTCTGACTGTACAAATGCATAATTTTTCTTTCCGGTTTCGGGATCGATCCTGTATTTTGAACAGAATTTATTGTAAGCTTCAGCCACCGAAGTCGAAGGCGTGATCGGATACCAGGTACAAACCGTTGCACCGCCGTAAACCGCACCCAGACCACAGGCAGTATTGCCGTCGATCAGTATCGAATCGCCGATCAGATTTCTTCTTTCAAGCCTGATGTTTAGCGGTTCTTTGTAATTTTCTTTCACATAATCAATTCCCATCTGCAACGCTTTGAGGTTGGGTTCGATCAGTTTTTCCTTTCCTTTGAACTGACTGTTTAACACTTCTGTCAAAGCCTGAATTTCAATGCCGAGCAGTTCAGCCAAAGCACCGACATAAATCACATTTTTAAACAGCTGCCGCTGTCTGGCATCCTTAAAATTCCGAACGCTCAGATCCATCATCGGCACACCGATATAATGAATGTCGGGTCTAATGTATTCTTCGTATAGCATTTTGGTGCTGTCGTACATAAAATAGCCGCCCGGTCTGACGCTGGCGATGTCATCCTTCATGCTTTGCGGATTCACACTCACCATAAAATCGATTCCGTCGCGTCTGCCGAGCCATCCTTCTTCACTCACCCGAACTTCGTACCAGGTGGGAAGTCCCTGAATATTGGACGGAAAAATATTTTTTGGCGTCACCGGAATGCCCATTTTGAAAATTGCTTTTGCAAAAAGGAAATTTGAGCTTGCAGAACCGGTTCCGTTCACATTGGCAAACCGGATTACAAAATCATTTACTTTCACTGCTGTTTCTGTTTGTGTTGCGGGCATATTTGGTTTTTATTATTATAGTTATGATAAAATTACAACAAAAAGCTATCGGATAAAAAAGCTTCTTTCAATTACTTTATTTTTTACTGAAGATATTTTTCTCCAACTGCTTTCATCATTCATGGATATCCATCTTCTTTCTTCAACCCGATAATGCCAGTCTTTATCTTTTTGATAAAAGAGTTTGCAGTTTTCTCCTTCAACTATTTTTAAGATTTCATTATCGTGATAATTCACCTCATCATAATCCGAATAGGCCAATTGAGCCATTTCGGAATACAACTCATTCAATTCCAGTAGTTTTTTATTCAAGTTATCATTTAATTCTTCAACATTGAGTCCTATTTTCTTTGCTTCGACAATAGTAATCGGATATGAATGAGAAGGATACTCAGAATTTAAAGTATGACTGATTCTTTCTGCTTCTTTTAAATCCTTCATATGATAGGATAAAATATCTGTAGTGAGTTTTATTGATAATGAACTCGCTCTGTCAACAGATCCTATTACCAATGGATGAACATATTTGTAAATTTCAGAAAACGGATTGATGTTACCGTTATTCTTTTTGTCTTCCCACAAGTTCAAAACTCTGCTTAATTCATTTTGACTTACGCTGACTCTGTCGTTGTCCTTATCTATCGGAGACAAATCATGGGTTATGGATGTATCGATTGCCGTAAGATAGGCAAGCGGTCCCATTTTGATTGAATCGGCTCCCAAAACAAGCATAGTTGCTGCGGAAGCACAATCGAATGGAATTAAAGCGACAATGCTTTTGTAGTATTTTCTCAGCAAATTCACTATTCTCAAAGAAGCTTCTCCTGAGCCGCCATCACTTTTAATGAAAATATACAGTTTTTCCTTATTTACATTGTTTTTTAAAATTTCGTAAAATGCAACCGTGTCGTCTCCAATTATTCTGCTGTTTGCGGAAATCCAATAAGTAATAAAATCGCCATCAAGATTTTTTGAAATTTCCTGTATCAGGCTTTGAGTTTCATTAAATAATTTGGGCGGGGTCTTTATATCAATTTTTTTATTTTTCATTATTTTATCAAGCTATGAGATTTATTCCTTAATCATTAATTCGGTATTGGTTGTCCACAAACCAAAATAGGGTTGTTCTGAATCTGTTCTTTTCAATAAAATTAAGAATTCTTTGTCAAATATCATCTTTTTGGGTTTTGGTTCTTCAACTTCTTCTTCTGCTGCTTCTGCCACTGCATCCATCTCGGCTTCACTTTCGATTTCTGCGCCGCTTTCGTCAAGTATAAAAGCGGTTCGCTGCCATGCTTTTTCAATTGTGAAAATTTGATTTTCTGCATTGAAATGAGTTCCTTCCAAAGTCGAATAATCGGTTTCTATATTAAAATTAAATTTTGGAATGATCAGTTCATCTTTATAATTCCAAAGATATCTCCAGTTGATTTTATTGTTCTTTCTTTCCCGATTTCCGATTTCTGTCAGTTTTGAAATTTCGGTTGCCATATCAGCCATTGAATGAAAAGACTGTTCTGTTTTGAATAAAATGATTTCATGCATTTTATCTTTTGGCAATAATTTGACAATAAAGTTGTTGTCGTCTTTGTAATAAACGATTCTCACCAAGCGCAGCAATTCATTTTCATCATTTCCTTTCACACCGAATGAAGCTGTTTTTTGTCCGTCAAAAGTCAATTTTCCGGTATAAGCGTTCAGTTTGATTTCAAATGGCAGAGATTTTTTAAACTCAGCTTTGGCAGAAATCATATCGCCGTCAACTTCTCCACTGGCTTTGTATTCATTCGATTTTAAGACACCGATAAAAGATTTTGAATCATTCAGTAATTTTAAATCCGAATACTCATTTGGAATGTTTATATCTGTTTCGATAATGTCTCTGATTTCGTTCCAGGCAAAAAGCAAAGTCGCGCAATAAACAGCGTTTTTATCCTTTGAAATCTGATGTTCCAAAGTTGGGATAAACTCTGTATTGGCATATTCGGAAAGGTTTTTCACCTCCGAAAATTCCCTTTCATTCTGACAGCTAATCAGGCTCGTAATGATGAGAGCAGAAAGCAATATGCTTTTTTTCATAGCAAAGCCTCTTTGGTTAATTCGCTTTTCTCCAAATCAAATGTATCAGCAAATCTTTTTACAATAATTTTTTTGATTTCATTTTTATTGTATGTATTTGAATTTCGTCTTGTTTTGACATAATTTTCAGCTGTCATTTTTTCGGCCAGCTCACCAAATGTTTTGACTTTTAATTCAGTTCCGTTTTCAAATGCGATTTTCAAACCGATAAAGGCAGCCAAACCTATCCAAAAGGCATAAGAAGAAAAAAACGTTCCGACAAATGAAATCAACATAATAACAATCAAAGAAATAATTAACCATGAAGGCGGTGCCAAAAGATTTAATTTGAAACCCAATTGTTTTTCAAGTGCTGAAATATTCTTTCTTCTTCTGAATCTTGGAAAATATTCTTTAAGCTGATCTTCGGGTGAAATTGTTTTGGCATCTTTATTAAATAAATTGCCAATTGCATTTCTTAATTTATAAAATGACTGTTGAGTCGTACAGTCATCTGTATTTTCCAGTTGAATTTTGTTAATAATGCAATCACACAATTCACCAAAAGTCCTGATTTCTTTCAGCTCCTCATTTTTCAATTGGATGCCAAAAGAATTCTCAATTTCCATCAGTAAAAAACCAATGTCCGCCTGGTCTATATTATTGAGTTTAATTTTTTGCATTTGTTTTACTTTCGGCAAATTATCAACTTTAGTAAATCACTTTTCATGAGTTGTGCAGTTCTGTCTTTTTATTAAAAACTTACACTAAACTTCAAGCTTCCGCCAAAACCTTCACGGATAATTCTCATTAAAGTGGATAATCGGATGTCGCTTGCGTTATTTTCGATTCTTGAAATATAGGTTTTAGTGGTTCCGCACTTTTCTGCTAATTGCTCCTGAGTCAATCCTTTTTCTTTGCGCAATTCCTGAATCATTACACCCAATTTGAAAGCCTCAAATTCCTGTTCGTATTTTTCTCTTTCGTCAGTCCCTCTTTTCCCATACTGCTGGTCAAGATGTTCTCTAAAAGATGTTGTTTTCACTTTATTTCCCATATTTTTCGACTAAATATTCCTCTTTTAATTTTTCTGCTTTTGTCAATTCGCTCTTTGGTGTCTTTTTGGTCTTTTTCTGAAACCCATTGATTAAAATTATCAAATTTCCTTTATCAAAGAAACAAAAGACTCTGTATATATTTGAACGATATTCTACTCTAATTTCATATAGCCCGGTAGAATTTGTAATATGTTTAAAATATTTTTCCGGAACTCTTTCCAATGTGCATATTAATTGTAATGTCCAGTTAAATTTTTTTTGAACTTCAGGATCTAAAATTTCAAAAAACTCCAGATAATAATTTTCATAATATTCTATTTCACGAATAAAATTATCGTTCATTGTTACAAAGTTAGCTAATTAGATAACATTATACAAATTCAATCATAAAATCAATAAATCACCACCGGCAGAATTCCGTCATTCTTTCCTTTGTTGCCCATATTGTGTGATTTGGTCACATTGTAATAGAACTGTTTCATATCCCAGGCGGAAGTCGGACAGCGTTCTGCGCACAAACCGCAGTGCAGACAGACATTTTCATCCTTGATCATAAATTTAGTGGTTGGCAGCGGCCCCGAAACATAAATGTCCTGATCGGTATTGAGCGCAGGCATATTCAGTTTGTTTCTCAGATCAAATTCATCTTCTTCCATCGTAGTGAAAGTGATACAGTCGGTCGGACAGACATCCACACAGGCATCGCATTCAATACACAGATCTTTGTCAAAAACGGTCTGCATATCGCAGTTCAGACAGCGTTCCGCTTCCTTGAATGCTTCCAGTTCGTCAAATCCGAGTTCAACTTCCATTTTGATGTCCTGCAGCGTTTCTGCTTTGTCTGCCTGTGGTACAAGATAACGCTGATCGGTTGAAACCTGGCTGTCATAACTCCATTCGTGAATTCCCATTTTCACGGTTCTCAGATTGACAAAAGGAGAGGGGCGGTCATTTTTAATGTCCATTTCCTCACACTGCAGATGAATCGAAATTGCAGCCTGATGACCCTGAGCCACCGATGTAATGATGTTTTTTGGTCCGAGCGAAGCATCGCCGCCAAAAAATACTCTTTTGTGGGTAGAAGCAAAAGTCTTTGCATTGATTTCGGGCATTCCCCATTTGTCAAATTCAATTCCCAGATCTCTTTCAATCCACGGAAAACTGTTTTCCTGACCTACGGCCACCAGCACATCATCTGCTTCGATAAAAACTTCGGGTTCGCCGGTCGGAATCAGACTTCTTTTTCCGTTTTCATCATATACCGCATTGACTTTTTCAAACATCATCCCTTTGAGTTTTCCGTTTTCAACCACATAGGATTTGGGCACATGATTTTCATAAACCGGAACGCCTTCGTGTTCTGCATCTTCAATTTCCCATTCAGAAGCTTTCATTTCAGCTTTTGGACTGCGTACCACGATTTTCACATCTTTTCCGCCCAGTCTGAGCGCGGTACGGCAACAGTCCATTGCGGTATTTCCGCCGCCGAGCACAATCACTTTTTCACCGATTTTCTCGGTATGTTCAAAAGTCACGCTCGCCAGCCAGTTGATGCCGATATGTATATTCTCTGCGCCTTCTTCTCTTCCCGGAATGTGCAGATCGCGACCGCGTGGAGCGCCGGTTCCGACAAAAATGGCATCATAATCTTTTTCCAAAACTTCCCTCATTGAGGAAACATAATGATTGAAATGGGTATGTATGCCCAAATCAAGGATATAACCGACTTCTTCCTCCAAAACCTCTTCGGGCAGACGGAAAGACGGAATCTGACTGCGCATAAAACCGCCGCCTTTGCTCTGGTCGTCAAACAGATGGATTTCATAACCAAGCGGCGCCAGATCTCTTGCCACCGTCAGCGATGAAGGACCTGCACCAATCAGTGCGATTTTCTTTCCGTTGGGTTTGAAGGGCGCCTGCGGCATATATTTTTTCACATCTTTTTTATGATCGGCTGCCACACGTTTCAGTCGGCAGATGGCAACCGGTTTTTTCTCAACACGCCCGCGACGGCATGCGGGCTCGCACGGACGGTCGCAGGTTCGGCCGAGCACGCCCGGAAATACGTTTGAATCCCAATTGACCATATAGGATTCTGTAAATTTTCCTTTTGCTATCAGTCTTAAATATTGCGGAATAGGCGTATGTGAAGGGCAGGCATACTGACAATCCACGACTTTGTGAAAATACTCGGGATCGTTGATATTGGTTGACTCCATGACAACTGGTTTTTTGAAATAAAATGAATTAAACTCAATAAATATAAAAATAAAGTATTGAGATATGGAACGAATAAAGCGGTTTGCACCTTAATATAAAATGAATATAAATAAGACGATTAGAGCGGATTGTGAAGCTCTCATTTGGATTTTCGCATTAATTCATTCAGTTTGATTCAAATAAGTTCAAATTAACTTCGGCGAAAATGAATCAATGAATTCAGGAATTTCATTCAAAAAAAACCGGTCTCAGATTTCTCCAAAACCGGCCGAGTTATTTTTATAATTGATTTTTACAACAACTTAAACTTCGGATTAAAACTCAAACCGATCCAGACAAAATTCTGAAAATCCTTTGGATTTGAAACTCCTTTCAGCACTTTCAGACCGTCTGATGCAAACATCTGTGAATAACCGAAATTCAGCAGAAAATATTTCCCGAACTGTTTTCCATAAACCAGATCCAGCTCGGTTCCCAGATATTTTTCTTCATTGGGACTGAATTTTTGATGAGCCGAAAAATAATGAACCGCCAGATACAGATTTCCGAATTTGTTCAAATCAATTTTGTTTTTTAGATTCAGATCGATCAGACCCGGACCGTTGAAATGATTGCGCGCAAAGAAATAATCCATATAACCGCTAAAGGTGTGACTGGTGGTATAAACCGGACTGAATGAATTGTTCTTTTTTGAGTCTTTATCATATTTGGTTCCCGAAGCCAGTTCGCCGCCCAAAGTCATTTTCCAAATTGAAACCGGCGAATAGTTCATCGTCAGTGCAAAATCATAAGCATTTTTGTCCTGATCTTCAGTATTCTTTCCAAACTGATAATAACCGTAAGCAGAAATATCAAATACCGAACTGAACTGATGTTTCAGGCCCAAACCGGCTGTGGTCATCGAATTGTGGCTTCCGTCATCGGTCTGAACCACATTGTTCATCAGGATTGCAGAGTATTTGAAATTATTTTCCTGATTACTCTGATAATGAATCAACTGCATTGTCTTTGTTCTTTCACCGCCGTCAAAAATCGTATATTCTTCATGCTCCAGACTGTCATCCCGCTTTGATGACTGACTGTTGTAAGTAACCACCGCATCGATCGACGATCCGTCATTCAGATCGAAGCCGAGACGAAGCGCATCAAATGTCTTTCCGGCCATTCCCCAATCGCTTTCCCAGATCAGTCGGCCGTTGTCAAACGAGATGCCCTGACGACCTGCTTTCAGATAAAAATTTTCTGTAAAATTGTATTTTGCCCAGGCTTCATAAAACGAAACGCTTTCACTCTGAGAACTTGTTGAAGTATCGCCCCAAACCCTTGCATCCTGTCCGGCAACACGAAGTTCGAGTTTGTCAAAATAAAAATTCATTCCGATTCTCGCCCTCGACAGCACATTTGATTTCATCTTTTTTCCTTCCGGAATCAGTGTGGAATAACCGTTGTTTCCTTCGGCCCTTGTTTTGAAATTCATGTCCATCGTCAGACTGTCGATCTGTGCAGACAAACCGACCGAAAGCAGCAGAAATGAGATTAGAAAAATATTCCGAATCATATTTTATTAATTTGGGATAAAAATAAGCCCGATAAATCAATAGCCCATTATTTTGAGTGATGTATTTTGTCATTTTTGATTTCTGAATTTAAAATAATTTAAAACCGAAATCATTAAATTTACAATCATTAAATTCAATTCAAATGAAAATCAGAATTACAGTCTTTGCATTTGCTTTTTGCTTTTTGATCTCGTGCGGAAAACAGGAAAAAGTGCAAATCGCTGAAAATCAGCAGCAGGAAATTACAGAAAACACAAATCAGGATAGGGTCGTGACAAAAGATATCGAATATACGGTGGATGGAAAGAATTATAAATCTTTTCTGGCATATGACGGAATGATCAGCGGCGAGCGCCCGGTTGTCTATATTTTGCCCGAATGGTGGGGAATCACCGATTATGCAAAAAGCAGAGCTCATCAGCTTGCAGAATTGGGTTATATAGCTGTTGTGGTCGATATGTTTGGCGACGGCGGTTTTGTTGATACGCCCGAAAAAGCCCAGCAGCAGACCAAACCGATTTATGAAAATCCGGATTTTGCCAAAAAACTTTTTGAAGCGGCTATCGATCATTCAAAGACTCTGGAAGAAGCGGATGATTCCAAATTGACTGCCATCGGTTATTGTTTTGGCGGTGCGATGGTTTTGAATTTTGCAAGAGAAGGCGAGCCGCTGAAAGGTGTGGTGAGTTTTCACGGAACTCTTTCGACCGGCGTAAATGCAACGTCAAATGCTGTCCCGATGCTGGTTCTGAACGGTGAAGCTGACAGCTTTATTTCGGCGGAAGACATTCAGTCATTCAAAGATGAAATGAACAATGCCGGCGTTGATTTTAAATTTATCAATTATCCGGATGCGGTTCACTCGTTTACAAATCCCGAAGCGACCGAGGTCGGAAAGAAATTCGGGATGAATGTCGCATACAACAAAGAGGCGGACGAAGCTTCCTGGAATGAAATGAAATCTTTTTTGGAAGAAATTTTTAAATAAGGCTTTGATTGAATGAAATTTCAGCCAGACCAAAAAAGACTTTATAAAGATGTCGAATTTCTGACTTCAATTGCTCCTTTTCGAAATTATAAAAATATTGAAAGTCTGAGAAAGGCAGCCGCTTACATCAAAAATGAATTTGAAAAAACCGGTCTGCAGACTGAAATTCAGACTTGGGAAGCAGCCGGAAATATTTATGAAAATGTGATTGCATCTTATCTGCCCGACCAAAAGCTCAGATTTGTGGTCGGTGCGCATTATGATGTTTACAAAGACCAGCCCGGCGCAGACGACAATGCAAGCGGCGTGGCGGGTTTGATCGAGTTGGCAAGACTGTTTTCGGAATCCGGAATTGCGCCCGAATACGGAATTGATTTTGTTTCCTATTGTCTGGAGGAACCTCCGTTTTTCAGAAAAAAAGAGATGGGCAGTTATGTTCATTCGGAATCGGTTTATCGAGCGGGAAAAGAAGTCATCGGTATGATTTCGATTGAAATGATCGGTTATTACGGTGAAAAGCAAAACCGTTCGGCAGATCATGAAAATTTCCTGGTGGTTTCGGGCATCAAAAAATTTGAAGCATTCAATTCAAAACTGACTGCTTTGCTGAGAGAAGCAGATGAAATCATCATCAGAAAGGTTTCTTATGCGGATGATGCAAAAAACAACGGTCCGTCGGATCATCGGAATTATTGGAAATTTGACTATCCGGGTGTAATGCTGCTCGGGACTTCAAAAGAGAAAAATCCAAATTATCACAATAACAGCGACACGATTGAAACCCTCGATTTTGAAGTGATGTCAAAAGCTGTCAAAGCGATTGCAAATGCGGTTTTTAATTTCTAAAAGAAACTCAGTCTCAAAGTCAATTTGACCAGGAAATTTCTTTTGAAATCGTCATAGGCATAATTTCCGATTCGGTAATAAGCACCCACACCGAGGACTCCAAAGAAAATCTGATTCATTTCAACACCTGCTTCCTGATAAATTTTATTTGGGATTTTGAATGAGAAATCCTGATGATCGTCTCGATGTCTCATGTCACCGTAAACCGCTTTGTAGATGAAATCCGGAAAGATTTCGGCACCCAGAAATTTGAATCCTGCAATTTTTTGGGTGATACCGAACATCAGATAACGGTCAGAATAAAATTCGCCCGGACGCATGGTTTCAAAGTTGTTCATACCCGCGAGTTCAACATATTTGAAAGTACGGTCATGGAATCTTGAGTTACCCATCGCTTCAAAAAGATTGAAAATCGGAGTGTCGCCATAAACCGCGCCTGCTCTGAACTGAATATTGGTTCTGCCCAGAAAAGTACGGAACATATCGCGGTACATAAAGTTTATCTTTGTAGGCGTATAGTCCGAATTGAAAACATTCAGACCCTGGCTCACCGTCAGATAGAAAACCGGTAGACCGCTGCTGATGGTGACTTTGCCGTAAGGTGTTCTTACGATCTGTTCTTTTGGCGCCCATCGCAAAGCAAGCTCGGTATCGAAAGAAATAAAATTTTCATCCGGCCGCTTGTCCTGATAACGGTAATTGAATTTTGCTTCTTTTTCGCTGTAAATACCAGAAATCCTGAAAGTCAGATTTTGAAACAGATCCTGCTGATAACCAACGGTTGCTTCCTGATAACTGTAATAAACGTCGTTGTAAATATTGACAAAATTATTGGTCAGATATTTCAGATAATTGTTTTCGAGTTCAAAAGAATTTCGACCCGAAGGTTCAACATCTTTTTTATAATTCGCAAAAATTTTTCCGGAATAAGGTTTGTTCACAAAAACGTCAATTCCGCCGCCATACTTGAATTTCTTGTCTTTCAATCCGTATGCGCCATATCCGTTGAGTGAGAAATTTTTGTTGAATTTATAGTTTGTACTGCCGCCCAAACCAAGCCTGAAACCTTCAAAACTGTTGTAATTGACCAGCCGGGTGAGATCCAGATCATAATTTCCGATTCCGTATTTTCCGCCCGAGCTGAGGATTCTCAACAGTTTGATGTTTTTGTCCATCTTGTATTTCTGACCGATTGAATCAATCTTCACATAGGTGTTTTCCTCCATTTTTGTCAGTTCGCTGTCACGGTATGCTTCAAGCGTCTTGTCCGGATCTTCCATTGATTCCAGATCGATTTCATTTGAATATCCTTTGAATTCTTTTCGGTTAAAATCAACCGGCGAATCAATGTCCTTGAATGAAGAGGTGAGATGCAGCCAGACTTTTTCTTTCTTTTTAATGGTGTCCAGTCTGGTTGAACCGTCGGCCAAAATCGAATCTTTCACGGTCGGATAGCTGATTTCACCGCCGTCCATTCTGAGCCGCTGCTGTTTCGGAAACCAGTAACCTTTGAAATTAGTCCAATCCATTTCGAGTTCGGCAACATTGGTTTCGGAAAGATTTTCTGCATAAAATCTGACCAGCGCCTTGCTCGACTTTTCGATCCAGAGATAACCTTTGATTTTCTGTTTCCGATTGGTCTGATTCATCGGAAAAAATGCTATCATGTATACTTCTTTTCCTTCCACCGTGTCGGTTCCGGCAATCCGGTATCTGTATTCCCTCAGCCCCGAATTTGAAATCGGATTGATAAATTCTCTGAAAAAGAATTTGAATTTGTCCTCATTAAAATTGGTTGAAATCGGCTGCATTGCCGCAAATTCATACATCGGCAGTTTGGTGCCCGATATCCGTGTTGCCTTTACAATGTTTTTGATTCCGAATTTATCTGAAAATTTATGATCCATCGCTCTTTCGCCCAGCATCAGATGGCTGCTTTCGAGCAGTCGGCGGACATCGTTGTAACTCGAATCGCTTTTTGTTTTTGGGAAAAGGATATAAGGCATTGAATCGGTGGATGCGGTCACCAGAAATTTTGAATAACTCTTATACTCGTAGGTTTTCAAATTCTCAATGCTGTTCTTTTTCCGGTTGACGATCACCTGTCTGATGATTTCTCTTGCTTTTTCGTCATTTCCGGCCAGTTCTGTGGTTTCGAGTTCGATTGAAATCGGCTGAAGCTGCACGATGATGTCCTTTCCGTAAAGATACAGTTTCTTTTCCTGATAACCGTCAAAAACCAGCGTAACATGATTAACACCCGCCGGTGCCGTAAAAATTCCTTTTGAATTGGTCTGCCCCAATTCATGATTTTCATTGTCGATTACAAACACACCCTGAAGCGGCTGATCTTCCATAAACCCGTCCATTACGGTGATTTTGGTCTGCGCGCACAGCAGTTGTGAAAATATGAGAAGACCTAAAAATAAAGGTTTGAACATAGCTTTCAAATAACGAACAAAAATACATAAAGTTTTTTCATCTGAAAATGGAAAGAAAGTTTCAGATTAGACATTAGACATTAGACTTTGAGATGTGAGACATTAGACTTTTTTTGCGTCGGACACAGTCCATCCTCCATCAAAATAACACCAAAATTCAAATCATTAAAAGGAATTAAATTTTCCCCCAAAACTTTAATTTTAATTTGGCATCCTTTTATGACTTGGTTTTGATGAATTTTCAGATATTGCAGTCCGAATTTTGGTATATGTTTTGAATAACCGGAATTATCAATTAAAAAAAATCTATTATTATGAAAACAATTTTTCCACTGATTATGACATTCGCACTCACTTTCGGACTGACCGGCTGCAAAAGCGATGACGATGTTGACAACGATACGATTGGAATTGTTTACGAACTGAGAAACCAAAATTTTGAATGGACAGGTGATTCGTATCAGATTTCAAGAACCTTCAACAATCCGCTTTATGATTCGGATGTGCTGCTGATCTACAAACAGATTGGAAATACAAACAACGGCGCACCGATTTGGCAGCAGATTCCGATTACATTTTATCTGAACGACGGTCATGAGGTGGATTACAATTTTGATTTTTCAAAATTTGATTTTGTAATTTATGCGGGCGGAACCTTTGATCTGACCGGCAGCGGATACATCATCAATCAGACTTTCAGAGTGGTGGCGGTTCCTGCAGCTTTTGGGAAAAATCCGAATGTTGATCTCAGCGATTACAATTCTGTGATCAGTTTCTTCAATATCGATGATTCAAATCCGGTTGAACTTTAATTAGAAGATCAAAATAACAATATTGAAATGCATTCCGATTGGGTGCATTTTTTTATTTTTTGAATTTTTGCCGTGAATTATACATTGTACATTATACAACAATCATTTCCGAATCAGATTCAATTTATAAAATTCATCCGCAATCTTCCGGTCGTTTGACAGTCTCGCTGTTTTGTTCTGACCGCCCAATTTGCCCAAAGATTTCATATAATCATTGAATCCGTTTTTGCAAACCTGCGTAATGACAAGACTCCTGAGCACATTGCCCGAAATCAGATCGTCATAATAAGTATTTAATTTTCTGAGATTGCTGTCGATTGCTTTTGAAAATTCTTCCAAATCATTGGGAAGTTCCGAAAACTCAATCAGCCATTCATGATAGGGCAGACCTTCTGTCGGATTGACCTGAGGTGCAATTGTGAATTCTGAAATTTCGGCCGGAAAAGTTTCAAGCGCCTGTTCCAATGCCTGTTCCACTTCGTGTGCAATCACATGTTCACCAAATGCCGATGTATAATGTTTGATCCGTCCGCTGACAACGATTCTGTACGGTTTCAGGCTTGTAAATCTCACCGTGTCACCGATGTTGTATGCCCAAAGTCCGGCTGTGGTGCTGATGATCATCACATAATCTTTGTCGGTTTCAACTTCTTCAATCGAAATTCTTTTCGGATTTTCATCAAAAAATTCTTCGGCGGAAATAAATTCATAAAAAATCCCGTTGTCGAGCAGCAAAAGAAGATCATCCGCACCGATTCTGTCCTGATAACCAAAAAATCCTTCAGAAGCCGGATAAGTCTGAATCACATCCGGATCATCACCGATCAGATGAATCATTTTTTCGCGATACGGATTGTAATTGACACCGCCGGTTACCAGCAGACCAAGATTTGGAAAGATTTCACGAACCGAATTTTTTCCGGATTTTTCAATCAGTTTTTCAAAATACATCACCAGCCAGGGCGGAATCCCGCTGATCAGTGTCATATTTTCATTCATCGTTTCTTCAACGATTTTGTCCACTTTGGTTTCCCAGTCGTCAATACAGTTGGTTTCAAATGATGGCAGTCTGTTTTTCTGAAGATATTTCGGCACATAATGAGCGACAATTCCCGAAAGTCTGCCGGTTTTGATTCCGTTTTTTTCTTCCAATTCGGGGCTTCCCTGAAGAAAAATCATTTTTCCGGAAACAAAATCAGAATTTCCTTTCTGATGAATATAATCAAGCAATGCATTTCTTGCCGAACGAATATGTGTCGGCATTGATTCTTTTGTGATCGGAATAAATTTAGAACCCGAAGTCGTACCCGAAGTTTTTGCAAAATAAATCGGTTTTCCTTTCCACAGAATATCCGGTTCGCCTGCAACGATCCGGTCGATATAGGGTTTCAGGCCTTCATAATCCCGAACTGGAACCTTATTTTTAAAATCATTGTAATCTTTGATTGATTCAAATTGATGATCTTTTCCAAAAACTGTATTTTTTGCTTCAGAAATCAGCTGCTGAAAAACTTTATGCTGGGTCTCAACAGGATTCTGAATCCATTTCTGTTCGTATTTGAAATTGATTTTTGAAAAAATCTTAGCGGCTGCAGATTTGAGTCCCATAATTTTTTAGAAAACGATATACTGCTGCGGATCCACCGGACTTCCGTCGATCCAAAGTTCAAAATGAAGGTGCGGACCGGTGGTCAGTTCGCCGGTGTTGCCGACGGCTGCGATCACTTCACCTTTTTTTACCACATCACCAATCTTTTTGTAAACGGTCAAAGCATGTTTATAGACCGAGATCATTCCCATCTGATGCTGTACAATCACCACAAAACCGGTATCGGGCGTCCAGTCGGTAAACAGCACTGTTCCCGCTGCAACCGATTTGATGGCTTCGCCCTGTTGTGCCGCGATATCGATTGCCAGATGATTTTCTTCGGTGCTGTAACCCGAAGTCACAAAACCTTTGAGCGGTGTAAACAGCAGACTTCCGCTGTCCTGATTATCACTTGAGCTGATGTTGAACATTTCTTCTTTTTCAACATTTTTTCGAAGTTCCAGATCGTCCTCGGTCGGATTCAGATCCACTTTGCTCAAATCGACAGATGATGAGAAATTTCCGCCGGTGGTGTCAATTTTTGGAATCGGAACCTGGCCCGAGAGTATTGCCTGCAGATTTCTGATATAGACATCGTTTGAACTGAGTTTCTGCTCAAGCGTTTCCACCTGATTGGTCAGATCGATGATTTCCTGTTTTCCCTGCACTTCTTCCTGTTTTTGTGATGGAAGCAAATAGTCGTGAATGGGCGTGTAGAGCAATACCAAAACCGTAGAAGCAATGATAAAAAATGAGGCCAGTGCAACGATGACCAAAACGTTGATCCGGTTCAGCCGCATAGAAAACTGCTCTTCCTGAGAGTCTTCATTCAGGAGGATCAGCGTATATTTCTGAATCAGCTTTTTGAATATGTTTTTCTTCTTCGGCATAAATTATTTGCAAATATCAGAATAGTTTTATTTCTAATGTACAAGTTTTTTTTAAATCCTGCGTTTTTATTGTAGTTTTGCTAACTCTGATTATCCTATGAAGAAGAAAATTATATTTTTGGTTTGTCTGGGTCTGATAACGGCCTGCTCAACGAAGAAAGATACGTTTAAGAACAGGACATTTCACAGTGCGACTGCCTGGTTCAATACCCTTTTCAATGCCGAAAAGGAAATGGACAAAAAGATTGACGAACTCGAATTCAGTTACAAAGACAATTATTCAGAAATTCTGCCGGTTGATCCGCGACCCGAAGTGGTTGAGGAAGAACTGTCTGAAGAATTTATTCAAAATATGGCGGGCAACCTGAGACCGGGCAAAGGAACTTCAGGAACCGGCGGCAATCAGCCGCCTGCAACCGGTTTTGATCTGGTTGAGAAAAAAGCGCTCAAAGCAATCGAAAAACATTCAATGCTGATTCAGGGCAGAGAAAGAAACAAAGAAATGGCACATGCCTATCTGGTATTGGGCAAAGCAAGATACAACAAGGGCAAAGGTTTTGAAGCGCTTGAAGCATTCAATTATATGCAGACCAGACTGCCTTATCATAAAAAATATACACCCGAAGCAAGACTGTATTCCGCATTGGCTAATCTGCAGGTCGGGAATGATTATGAGGGTCAGAAGATTTTGAACAATCTGTACAAAGACGGCGGTTACAAAAAGAAAATGACCGAAAACATTTCTAAGTATTATGCCGAATTTCTGATCAAAAACAAAAAATACGAGGACGCAATTGATGCACTTGATGAAGCGATTGAAAAGACAAAAAACAGAAAGAGAAAAGCGAGATATTATTTTATAGAAGCTCAGCTTTATTCGCTTCTGGGTGATCAGAACAATGCAGGTGAGGCTTACACCAAAGTTTTCAAACTGAGACCCGGTTTTGAAATGGAAGTAAAATCACAGCTGGGAATCGCTGCGAATTTCGATCCCGAAAAGAACAGTTACAATTCCTACAAAGAACATCTGCTCGATGTTTCTAAAAACGGAAATTATCTGTCCAGAAAAAATGAAATTTATTATGCCATCGGCGATATAGCGGTCAAAGCAAACAAAATTGACGATGCAAAAAAATATCTGAAAGAAAGCTTCAAAGGTCCAGAATCGGATCCTTATGTCAGAGGTCTGGCGTATGAACGCTATGCTGATATTGAATTCGACGAAGGAAATTATGTGCATGCATCTGCCTATTACGACAGTGCGATGGCGATTGCACCTTATCAGAAAGACATCGACCGGATTACCGAAAGAAGCAATTCTTTGAATTTCCTGATGCAGAAATATTATCTGGTTAAAAAGAATGACAGCATACTGAAAATTGCAAATATGACACCGGCGGAAAGAGAGGGTTTCTTTGGTGATTATATTGCAAAGCTCAAACTTGAAGATGCCAAAAAGAAAAAGCAGATGGAAGAAGAATCCACTGTTTTCATGACCCAGCAGAAGGGCGGAAGCTTCGGTTCTTCATTTGAAGGCGGCGGAACTTTCTATTTTTACAATACCAACGCCAAATCTCAGGGTCAGAATGATTTCAAAAGAATTTGGGGAAATGTCAGACTTGGAGACAACTGGAGAGTTTCTGCCGGCGGAAGCATGTCGCTCGAAGAAAAAGAAGCAGAACTGCTCGGACAGACCGGAACCCAGGATCCGAGAAGATATGAACTCGATTTCTATCTGGAGCAGATTCCGACTTCGCAGAGCGAATTGAGCAAACTGAAGATTCAGCGCGATACTGCCGAACTTTCTTTGGGAATCGGTTATTTTGATTTGTTCAAAAATGACAAGACTGCAACCAAGACACTTGAACATCTGATTTCAACACCTCCAAAAGAACAGACCACTGAAGCACAGGCGCTTTATCAGCTGTACCGAATCAACGACAAAGCCGGAAATGAAGCCAAACGTGAAGATTACAAAAATTTGATTTTGTCAAAATATCCGAATTCGATTTATGCACAGTTCATTTTGAATCCGGAAGTGAATTATATCACGCCGACAACGGAAGAGGCGCTTGCCTATTACGAAGAGACCTATTATCTGTACAAGGATGAACAGTTTGATGAAGTCAAAAGTCGGACACAGACGGCGATAGAGAAATATCCGACCGAAATCATCATCGCCAAATTTGCACTGCTCAACGCATTGGCAATCGGCAAGACCGAGAGTCGGGAGAATTTCATCAATGCGCTCGAACTGATTACGGTTGCCTATCAGAATACAGAAGAAGCAGCCAAGGCGCAGGAAATCCTTGATTTGCTCAATGGTGTGAAAAGAGAAAAAGCTGAGGAGAAAAAGACTGTCGGAGACGAAAAGTCAAAAGAACAGCAGAAAAAAGAAGCCGAAGCAAAAAGAAAACAGGATACTCAGGGGCCGGGACAGAGAAGTCAAAATACCCAGCAGAGAGACGTTAACAAAAGAGAAGCCCAGAAACCCAACCCAGATACAGGTTCAAGAAGACAGGGGCCGGGCAGACCGGGTGACTGATGAAGTTTCAGAAAATTAACAAAAATAAAAAACCGGATTGCTGATCAACAGCATCCGGTTTTGTTTTTTTATGATTTGATTTCAATTACATTCCGCCCTGAATATCAACCTGAAGTTTGAGCAAAGCACCGTTTGAAGGCGCATTCTCTGCAATCGATTTGCTGATGATGTGTTCCTGAAGCTGTTTTGCGGTTGCATCATCGCCGAGTTCAACACTGCATTCTCGAATAAAATTCTGGGTTGCATTTTTGGCAGAATAAATCAGTTTCCAAGTATCCGGATTGATATAAATCTGCTGACTGAGATTGTATTCCCATTCGTTTTGAATCGTATGAATCAGCGCAGATTCATAATTCTTTGCGGTTGATTCTGCAGAAACTCTTCTGACCAGCGAAGTCGGTTTGATTCTTTCCAAAAACAAAGCAAGTCTTTCATAGGCAGACAATCGCTGAGGCGTAATCTGTGAACTGCTTATTTTTCTGATTTCATAATCTCTTCTCATTTTTTCGCCCGTCAGAAATTTATCAATCAGCAGATAGGCAACCACTGCAACCAAAATTCCGGGCAGCAGGTTGACAAGCATTGTCCAGATCAAATCGATGTTCATATTCTTAAAATTTAATGCGACAAAAATACACAAATTTGTTTCATTCCTGATTTTGATTCGGAAATATAAAAACCAAATCAGACTGAGCTTAAAAAATATCCGATGCCGATTTCAGAGTTCACTTTTAAATACCTATTTTTGCGAAAAAATTTATCTATGTTAAACAATATGAGCCCCAAGGATGCAGTAATCGAAAAGATTATGGAAAAGGGCGGCTGGGTCAATACACATGCCCATCTGGACAGAGCTTATTCACTGACAAAAGAGACCTTTTCATTTACAAATTCCTATCTGAAGGAAAAATGGCATCTGGTTGATGATATGAAGAGAAATTCTTCGGTTGACGATATTTATGCAAGAATGGAAAGAGCGATCAACCATTTTTTGGAGCAGGGCGCACAGGCGGTCGGAACTTTCATCGATGTGGATGAAGTGATTGAAGACCGTTCGATGAAAGCTGCACAAAGACTGAAAGACAATTACGGAAAAGATATAGAAATTCGTTTTGCAAATCAGGTGCTGAAAGGAGTTATCGATCCGAAGGCTCGTTACTGGTTTGATTATTCATCTGATTTCGTTGACATCATCGGCGGACTGCCTGCAAAGGATTTCGGAAGAGAAGATGAACATCTTGACATACTTTTGAGCACTGCAAAAGAAAAAGGAAAACTGGTGCATGTGCATGTGGATCAGTTCAATACAGACGAAGAGACAGAAACCGAACAGTTGGCGAGAAAAACCATCGAACACGGTATGCAGGGCAAAGTTTCTGCGGTTCACTCGATTTCTGTAGCGGCTCATCCCAAGAAATACAGAATGGAACTTTATGAACTGATCAAGGAAGCAAATATGCATATCATTTCATGTCCGACTGCCTGGATCGATCACAACCGTACCGAAAGACTGGCGCCGAGCCACAACTCAATGACACCGGTTGACGAGATGGTTCCTGCCGGAATCACGGTTGCATTCGGAACCGACAATATCAACGATATCTACAAACCGTTTTCTGACGGAGATCTTTGGACCGAATTGAGAGTGATGCTTGAAGCATGTCATTACTATGATGTTGAACAGCTTGCAAACATTGCCACAATCAACGGTTTGAAAGTATTGGGTATCGAAAAATAATTGTATATTTACAATCATAACTTCAAATAGAGACAGCCTTTTTTCTGTCTCTATTTTGATTTGAACCGAATTGATTTATGAAACTGAATGTAAAAAACGAAACTTCAAAGCTGGAAGCAGTGGTGTTGGGAATTCCGGATTCGATGGGGCCTGTTCCAAAGCTTGAAGAGACTTATGACGCAAAATCTTACGAAACCGTAAAAAATAACGACTATCCGACCGAAGAGCAGATTGCATACGAAATGAACGGTTTTGAGCGTGTACTCAAAAAACACGGCGTGCAGGTTTTCAGACCATGGACACTTGAAAACTGCAATCAGGTCTTTGCGCGCGATGTGGGAATGGTCATCGACGATAAATTCATCATTGCCAACATTATACCCGACCGTGCGGACGAACAGGAAGCTTATGAACGAATCATCAATTCAATCGATAAAGACAAGATCATTCATGTTCCTCAAAATGTCCATGTGGAAGGCGGCGATGTGATTTTGTGGAATGAATTTATGTTTGTCGGCTGTTACAAACAGTCGGATTACAACCAGTTCAAAACCGCAAGGACAAATTTTGCGGCGGTACAGTTTTTCAAAGATCTTTTCCCGAACAAATGGGTGATCGATATGGAATTGAAGAAAAATGATTTTGATCCGAGAAAGGGAATCCTTCATCTGGACTGTACTTTTCAGCCGGTCGGACGAAACAAAGCGATCATTTACAAAGAAGGTTTTGAAAATCCGATGCATTATGATGTGCTGATTTCGCTTTTTGGCCGTGACAATGTATTTGATGTGAGCATGGAAGAAATGTACTGGATGAATCCGAATGTATTTTCGATTTCTCCTGATGTGGTGGTTTCTGAAGAAAATTTCACCCGACTGAACGATCACATGCGAAATGAATGGGGAATGACCGTTGAAGCGATTCCTTATCGCGGTGTTTCAAAAATGGGCGGCCTGCTCAGATGTTCGACCATGCCGTTGATCAGAGATTAATTTTTTTTAAAATGAAGACCGAACAAATCAAATTTGAAAACAACCGACTCGAACTCGCTGTAAAAAGACCGACACATTTTGTAACCATCTTTTTGGTTTCGGCGGCCACGCTCTGTATCATTGCGCCGCTGATCATTTTTGCAAATCTGATGTTTCAGTCACAGGAAGGTTTTCGGATCGAGACGATGACCGTCGTGCTTTCGCTGATCCCGATTATTTTTGGAATTTATCTGCTTCGAATCTTTATTTGGAATTTTTACGGAAAAGAGATTTACAGTTTTGAAAACGGAAAACTTGTATATTGGTCTGATTTTAAATTTTTTAAAACCGAAAAAAAAGATTTTAAAATTAAGGAATTGAATTTCAGCACCGAACATTCCGGATTTGAAAATGAAAGAAAATCAGTACTGATCACCGAAAGCAGGAAATTGAAACACAAATCAAAAGTTGAACTGCCCGAAAAAGAAGCAAATCAGCTGATTGAATTGCTGAATCAAAAATTGAATCAAAACAAACAATAAAAATTACTGAAATGAAACAATACACAAACACTGTATTTATGGTTGAGCCGGTTGATTTCGGCTTTAACGAAGAGACTGCAGTCAATAATTTTTTCCAAAACAAGATGCAGGAAACGTCAAAAACCATTCAGGAAAGAGCATTGAGCGAATTCAAAGGAATGGTTTCAAAACTTCGTCAGCACGGCGTCAATGTGATCGTGCTTCAGGACACGCTCAATCCGCATACACCTGATTCGATTTTTCCGAACAACTGGATTTCATTTCACGAAAACAAAACCATTGCGCTCTATCCGATGTTTGCAAAAAACAGAAGAGAGGAAAGAAGAGAGGATGATGTGATTGAAGTCCTTGAGGAGAAAGGTTTTGATGTAGAGCAGATTATGGATTATTCATCGGCTGAAGACGAGGAAATCTTTTTGGAAGGAACCGGCAGCATCATACTCGATCATGTGAACCGGATTGCATATGCAGCGGTTTCGCCAAGAACCGATGAAGAACTTTTTATTGAATTTTGCGAAGATTTTGAATATTCACCGGTTGTCTTTACTGCTTATCAGACGTTTGAAGGCGAACGAAAACAAATTTATCATACCAATGTAATGATGTGTGTGGCGGATGATTATGCTGTGATTTGTCTTTCAACACTCGACAACAAAGACGATCTGAAAGCGGTAACCGATGCGCTCAAAAAATCCGGAAAGGAAATCATCGATATCACCGAAGATCAGATGAATAAATTTGCAGGCAACATGCTTCAGGTCGGCGGTTTGGGCGATTCAAAATATCTGGTGATGTCTCAGACTTCTTATGATTCACTGACCAAAGAACAGATTGCAGCGATAGAAAAACACAATCCGATACTTCCGGTCGAAATCAGCACCATTGAAACCTTGGGTGGAGGCAGTGCCAGATGTATGATTGCAGAGGTTTTTCTGCCGAAAGAAAAATAAACTTTCTTTTTATTGACACATAAATATCTTTTCAAAAAACCTTTTCTTAAATTTAATTCAAAATTTGAGATTTGGCTGAAAAGGTATATGATTATGTGATCATCGGCAGCGGTTTTGGCGGCTCTGTTTCTGCACTCAGACTGGCCGAGAAAGGCTATTCGGTGCTTGTCATTGAGAAAGGCAAAAGACTGACTGCAAAGGATTTTCCAAAAACCAACTGGAATCTGAGAAAATGGCTTTGGGAACCAAAGATTGGTTTGAAAGGACTTTTCAAAATCACATTTTTCAGACATGTTGCAGTGCTCAGCGGAGTAGGCGTGGGCGGCGGTTCATTGGTTTATGCCAACACACTTCCTGTTCCAAAATCGGAATTTTTTACAAGCGGCAATTGGAAAGGTCTTGCGGATTGGGAAAACGAACTCAAACCCTTTTATGAGACTGCAAAAAGGATGCTGGGCGCAACCACTCATCCTTATGAATCTCAATCCGAAACAGCAATGAAAGAACTGTCCAAGCGGCTCGGAATTCCGAACGCATACAGTCCGACCGATGTTGCGGTTTATTTTGGCGAGGAAGGAAAAACAGTTCGTGATCCTTATTTTGAAGGAGAAGGCCCCGATCGTACCGGCTGCAACCAATGCGGCGGCTGTATGCTCGGTTGTCGTTTTGATGCAAAAAATACTTTGGACAAAAATTATCTTTATCTCGCTGAGAAAAAAGGAGTTGAAATTCTTGCCGAAAAACTGGTGACCGATGTTCATCCAATCAATGAAGACGGTAGTGAAGGTTATGAAATCAGTTATAAAAATTCGCTGGCCTATTTTCCTAAAAAAGGAAAAGTCAGCACAAAACATGTAGTTTTTGCAGGCGGTGTTTTGGGAACAGTCAATCTGCTGCTGAAATTGAAAGAAACTTCGCTACCAAACCTGTCCGAAAAAGTGGGTGAAGGAATACGCACCAATTCTGAAAGTCTGATCGGTGTGACGAGTTTTAAAAAAGATGCCGAATTTTCAAAAGGAATCGCAATCGGTTCGATTGTAGAAATCGACGGCAGCCGTCATCTGGAACCGGTCAAATATTCTGCCGGATCGGGTGCTTGGCGACTGCTGATGGCACCGATGGTCAGCGGAAGCAATGTTTTTGTCAGATTTTTCAAGATGTTTAAAGATTTGATTACAGATCCCATCCGAAATTTCAAAGCATTTACAATTGACGATTGGAGCAAGCGTTCTCAAATCCTGCTGTATATGGAAAGCATTGATTCGACTCTCAAATTCAAACGAAATATTTTTGGCGGAATGAAATCCAAACTTTCCGAAGGTCCCGGCCCGACTGCATTCAATCCGAAGGCTCAGGAGCTCGCGCGAGAAGTCGAAAAAATCATTGACGGAAAAGCGATGACGCTTGCAACCGAAACCCTGCTTGGAATTCCGACTACTGCGCATATTCTCGGCGGTGCCTGTATGGGAAAAGACGCAACCGAAGGAGTGATCGACAAAAATAATTTTGTGTTCAATTACAAAAATATGATGGTTTGCGACGGCTCGATGATTTCTGCCAATCCGGGTGTCAATCCCAGTTTGAGCATTACCGCAATTACAGAAAGGGCTATGTCACTGATTCCGGAAAAAAAATCAGTCTAAGCATTGATTTCCTTCCACAACAGATCTTTCAGCTCGGTCAGTCCCTGATGAGAAACCGATGAAAAGAAAATATGCGGAATGTCTTTTGGCAGTGTTTCCGAGATTTCTGATTTCAATTCCTGATCCAGCATATCACTTTTTGAAATCGCGAGTACACGACCTTTGTCGAGAAGTTCGGGATTGTATTTTTTCAGTTCGTTGATCAGAATTTTGTATTCATTTGAATGATCGTCAGAATCGGCGGGAACAATAAAAAGCAGCACAGAATTTCTTTCGATATGTCTCAAAAAACGATGTCCGAGACCTTTTCCTTCGGCAGCACCTTCGATGATTCCGGGAATATCAGCCATTACAAAAGACTGATGATTTCTGTATTCCACGATTCCAAGATTGGGTGTAAGTGTGGTAAACGCATAATCCGCAATCTTTGGTTTGGCGGCTGAAACAACCGACAGCAGCGTTGATTTACCTGCATTTGGAAAACCGACCAGACCGACATCTGCAAGTATTTTCAGTTCGAGTACAATCGGCAGTTCGATTCCGGGCAGACCGGGCTGTGCATATCTCGGCGTCTGATTGGTCGCCGATCTGAAATTCCAGTTGCCCAATCCGCCTTTTCCGCCTTCCAACAGCACTAACTGCTGACCGTCTTCAATGATTTCGCCCAAAAAGTTTCCTTCCTCGTCTTTTGCAATCGTACCGATCGGCACTTCGATGATTACATCTTTTCCGTCTGCGCCGGTCGAACGGGATTTACCTCCGTTTCCACCGTTTTCTGCGCTCAGATGACGGGTATATCTCAAAGGCAGCAAAGTCCACTGATTTGAACTTCCCTTCATGATAATATGACCGCCGCGACCGCCGTCACCGCCGTCGGGTCCGCCTTTGGTGATGAATTTCTCACGATGCAGATGAGCCGAACCGGCACCGCCGTGACCGCTCTTGCAATAAATCTTGATATAATCTACAAAGTTGGACTGCAAATCTTTTTGGTTTAATCAGCTGCAAAACTACGATTTTTAAACCGTATTCAGTTTTGGGATGATTAAAAATAAAAATTGGGAAATTAAAATAGGTTTGATAAATCAGCATTACTTCGATTTCTGTAAAATTATTTCCCGAACTTTGCGCGGTTTACAAATTGTAACGGTGGTTCGAAATCATCCCACCCTAAAAAACTAAGAATCAATGTCATCTTTTTTTCGCAGACACCGTATTGAGCTGCTGCTGGCTTCTTTTCATATACTTGTGGTTGCTTCAAGCAATTTCACGGTTCAGTTTCCGGTCAGTGTATTCGGATTCAAAACCACCTGGGGCGCATTTGTGTTTCCGTTTATTTTTCTTGCCACCGATCTGACCGTCAGAATACTCGGCGCAAAATCGGGCAGGAGGGTGATCATGTTTGCAATGGGTCCGGCATTGCTGGTTTCGTACATTATCACGGTTGGTTTTAGAGAAGGAATCTGGCAGGGTGTGGAAAGTCTTTTCAGTTTCAATCTGTTTGTTTTCAGAATTGCAATTGCAAGTTTTTCGGCTTATGTGGTCGGACAGCTGCTTGATATTTATGTTTTCAACAGACTCAGACAGCACAAACAGTGGTGGCATGCGCCGGTTGCATCCGGTATTTTTGGAAATCTGACAGATACCGCAACTTTCTTTTTTATCGCATTTTACAAAACTTCGGATGTCTATCTTTCAGAAAATCTGGTTGAAATCGCAACCGTCGATTATATTTTCAAACTGCTGATCAGTGCATTGTTTTTCCTGCCGTTGTACAAACTGATACTCGATCGGGTCAGCAGTCGGTTGAAAAAGGATTTTGGCACCAAATAAAAAGCCCGTCAAGTGACAGGCCTTGTAATTCTTTTGTACCGGAAATTATTTGTCTCTCCAGTAATTGTTTGCTTCTGCAACGGTTCTGAATTCGATTGCAACCACTTCGGCAGATGCGATCAGCTGAGCAGAATCGGTAGCGTATTTTTCGCGCAAAGCTTTTTTAATTTCAGGATCTGACTGGATTGCACCGATGGTTTTTCTTGCCATCAGTATTGCCAGTTCTCTTCCTTCCTGTGGTGTGTCCGTGATGAGGCTTTTCAGCCAGGGTTCGTTTGACATATTCAATTTATTTTAGGTTAAACTTTTATAATTACCCAAAAATACTCAAAAATTACTTAAAACGGAATGATTTGATTTTCTAATCCAGCTCTTCTTTCAGGAATTTTCCGGTGATGCTGTTTTTGTTTTTTACAATTTCTTCGGGTGTACCGGTCGCCACAATTCTTCCGCCTTTTTCACCACCGTCCGGACCGATGTCGATGATATAATCCGCCAGTTTAATCACATCCAGATTGTGTTCAATGATGATGACCGTATTGCCGTGATTGACAATGGTGTTGATGACTTCCATCAAAACCCGGATGTCCTCAAAATGAAGACCGGTCGTGGGTTCATCGAGTATATAAATCGTTTTTCCGGTTTGTTTTTTGCTCAGCTCGGTAGCCAGTTTCACACGCTGTGCCTCGCCGCCCGAAAGCGTGGTGGACTGCTGACCAAGTGTGATATAACCCAAACCGACTTCCTGCAAAGTTTTGACAGCTCTGTATATTTTTGGAATCGGTTCAAAGAATTCAACTGCTTCATTGACAGTCATTCCCAATACATCCGCGATCGATTTTCCTTTGTATCTGACTTCCAGCGTTTCACGATTGAATCTTTTTCCGTGGCAGGTTTCGCAGGGAACATATACATCCGGCAAAAAATTCATCTCAATCACCTTCAAACCTGCACCCTGACAGGTTTCACAACGGCCGCCTTTGACATTGAACGAAAATCTTCCCGGTTTGTAACCTCTGATTTTTGATTCGGTCAGTTCAGAAAACAGATTTCGGATATCCGAAAACAGATTGGTATAAGTCGCCGGATTTGATCTTGGAGTTCGTCCGATCGGCGACTGATTCACTTCAATGACTTTGTCCAAATGGTCAAGTCCATCGATTTTTTTGTAAGGCATCGGAACACGGTCAGAACGGTAGAAGTGCGCACTCAGTATCGGATAAAGCGTTTCTGTAATCAATGTTGATTTTCCGCTGCCCGAAACACCGGTTACCACAATCAGCTTGCCGAGCGGAATTTCCAAATCCACATTTTTCAGGTTGTTCCCGGTCGCACCATAGAGTTTAAGCGATTTTCCATTTCCTTTTCTTCTTTCCTTTGGAACCTCAATTTTTTTATCGCCGTTCAGATAATCTGAAGTCAGCGTCTGTGCATTTTTGATTTTATCGGCTTCGCCCTGCCATACAATCCTACCGCCGCTTCTCCCGGCTTTTGGACCGATGTCGATCACATAATCTGATTTCAGAATCATATCCTTATCGTGTTCAACCACCAAAACCGAATTCCCGATGTCTCTCAGTTTTTTGAGCGAATCGATCAGTTTGATATTATCGCGCTGATGAAGCCCAATTGAAGGTTCGTCGAGTATATACAGCACATTGACCAGTTGAGAACCGATCTGGGTTGCCAGACGGATTCGCTGTGCCTCACCGCCCGAAAGCGATTTGGACGGACGGTCGAGCGCAAGATAATTCAAACCCACATCGAGCAGAAAGCTCAGCCGGGTTTTGATTTCTTTCAGAATTTCGTTTGCTATCTTTTTTTGTTTGTCGCTCAGTTTTTTGTCAAGCGTTTCAAGCCAGTTCAGCAAAAATTGAAGATCAAAATGAGAAACTTCACCAATGTGTTTCTGATCGATTTTGAATTGAAGCGATTCCCGATTCAGTCGGTATCCGTGACAATCCGGACATTCAATCCGTTTTGAGAATTTCTTTGAAACCGTATCTGACATCGGATCTTCCTTGTCGTTCATGATTCCTTCGAGATAAGGAATAATTCCTTCAAAATCAATTTTATAAACCTTTTTTACATCTGCAAATTTCAACTGTACATCAACCGTTTCATTCAATCCGTACAGTATATCGTGAATCAGGTCTTTGTTTAATTTTTTATAAGGTGTATCAATCGGTTCACCGTGTTTGGCATAGATGGCTTCAATCTGTTTTTCGAGTCTCGAAGTATATTTCAATTCTTCCAAAGGCGCGATCATTCCGCTTTTGAGCGACAGATTCGGATTTTGGAAAACCTTTTCAAGATCTGCAACTTTGAGCGTTCCCAAACCGTTGCAGGTCGGACAGGCTCCTTTAGGCGAATTGAACGAAAAAGAATTTGGTTCGGGTGTCGGGTAGGAGATTCCTGTGGTCGGACACATCAGATTTCGGCTGTAAAAACGGACCTCTTCAGTTTCGTAATCGAGTATCATCATCACATTGTCACCGTGCTGCATCGCAGTATCTATCGAGCTGAGCAGTCTTTCATCCGAAATTTTGTCGTTGAGTTTGATTTTATCAATTACGAGTTCTATGTCATGAGTCCGATAACGGTCAAGCTTCATTCCGGGTGTAATCTCGGTCAGTTTTCCGTTCACTCTGACTTCGAGATAGCCTCTTTTAGCAATTTGTACAAACAATTCACGATAATGACCTTTTCTCGATCGGACCAAAGGCGACAGAATTGCGATTTTTTTATCTGTAAATTTCTGTCTGATCAG
Source organism: Flavobacteriia bacterium (assembly GCA_019455045.1). Taxonomy (GTDB): domain Bacteria; phylum Bacteroidota; class Bacteroidia; order Flavobacteriales; family Weeksellaceae; genus Moheibacter. The sequence goes on along the minus strand of JACFND010000013.1, from coordinate 14,521 downwards.
ATCTTTGATCTGTTCGTCTGTATAACTGACCATTTCCTCGCCCGTATTGTATGAATAGGCGGTTGAAGCGCGCGCATACAGCAGTCTGAGAAAATCATAAATCTCTGTAATTGTTCCGACTGTTGATCTCGGACTTTTTGAAGTGGTTTTCTGTTCGATTGCAATCACAGGTGAAAGCCCTTCGATTTTATCCACATCCGGACGGTCGAGTCCGCCCAAAAATTGTCGGGCATAAGCCGAAAAAGTTTCAATATATCTTCTTTGACCTTCCGCATAAATCGTATCGAAGGCAAGCGAAGATTTTCCGCTGCCGCTCAAGCCTGTCAATACAACTAATTTGTCTCTTGGAATTTCTACATCGATGTCTTTGAGATTGTGTTCTCTGGCGCCATAAACCTCTATAAAATCACTCATTCCCTTCCTAAGAATTAATCAGCAAAGATACTGATTTTGAACCAAAGAAAAGCTGAATTCAGACTGTCAATTTTACTCTTCTTTGATTGGAATATAAATTTTTGTCAGCAGTTCATCCTCGTCTTTGACCTCTTTCGGACTGTTCTGAAATTCTTCCCAAAACGAGCTTTCAAGCTTTATGTTTTTTGATTTTGCATAAGCTTTCATCTCATCGATGGTCTTGGTAATGGTGGAATAACTTCCTTTGTGGGTACAGATCAGGGCTGTTGTTGCAGGAATCGAAATCAGTTCCATTCCTTCGCCGAGTTTGACCGATTCGATGATCGGATAACCCGAATGAAATTTTGCTTCTTTTGTTGCGGTGTCGATGTAATCAAAATAAGAAACCGGATTGCCGATGTTTGCTTTTGAAATTTTCAGAAAATCAACGAGATAACTGTGAATCAGTCCAAAACTTTCCTCAGTGGCGGTAATGATCTCGCTTTCGTCAAATGTGGTTTCATTCAACACCGAAATCAGTTTCTGGCCTTCAAACTGTTCGGTTCCGATCATGCCCGGCTGAAGCGAATCCGCCTGTTCTTCAGTCATTGCTGATGCTGACAGGAATTTTTCGAGTCTTTCAAGACCGTTATTCATGACTTCAGCAAGTTTGTTGGATGTGAAATAGGTGTAATATCTTGAAAAATAACTGATTTTCTTTGACTTGATATTCCATTTGACCGTAGTATTTGCGGAATCGATCGGCACAAGTTCAACCGTCATTTCAGAATCTTTTCCCAAACCGAAGCCTTCCAGACTGTATTCGACTTTTTTGTCTTTTTCGGTTTTTGTAATGGTCAGTATGCCCGAGTTTCCGTCAGATTCCCATTTGTAGCCGGCGCCTTTTCCTTTGTAGGGTGAAAAGAATTCCTGTGTGGACAGCGAGTCGGCTGATGCCCAGGGTTCCCATTTTGAGAATTTGTTCAAATTATTGAAGTCTTCATATATCACACCTGCCGGAAGCGCAATGTCCTTTTGTGCAGATGCTTCAATCTGGTTGGATAAAAAAGCGGGGATGACCATAACTGCAATAAAAAGCAAAATCAGGATTTGGGCAATTCGTCTCATAATAAGTAGCTTAAAAGTTATGCACAAAATTAAAAATTCTATTCATAACCAAACCGCTTTCACGATTATATTGTTAAATTTGATATCAAACGTAAATTTTTATAAAATGGACTTATCAGAATTACTACAGGGGCCCTTGGGCAACCAGATGATTGAAGGTGTAAAGGGACAATTGGGAATTGACACTGAAAAAGCAAAATCTGCTGTTTCTTCGGCTGTTCCCGTTTTGGTTTCTGCATTGAACAGCAATGTAAAAGGCGGAGGCGCAGAAAGTCTTCTGAATGCATTGAACAAACACGACGGCAGTATTCTCGACAATCTCGGCGAATTTTTGAATGGCGGCGATTTCTCAGACGGAGCCGGCATACTTTCGCATGTTTTGGGCGACAATCAGTCAAAAGTTGAAAATGCACTGGGCGTTTCTTCGGGACTGTCTTCAAGCCAGATCAGCAAAATACTGATGATTCTCGCACCGATTGTGATGGGCTATCTTGGTAAACAGAAACAACAGTCTAATGTGGATTCGGGCGGATTGGGCGATTTGCTGGGTGGACTGCTCGGCGGTGGCGGTCAGTCGGATATACTTGAAAGTATTCTGAATTCGGGCGGCAAAAAGAGCAGCGGCGGCGGACTGATGGATATCGGCAGCAAGATTTTGGGCGGACTGTTTGGAGGAAAGAAATAGGAGAGAGGTTTTACAAAATCAAAAAGGGGGAGAATATTTTTTATTCTTCCCCTTTCCTTTTAATTCTTGAATAATACAATTCTTTTATTCAAGACTCCACTTTTAATAACTGATAATGTTTTTGAAAAATTTAAAATACTTTGAACGGTAGAATTTTTGGGCGACAATTTCTCACCCATAACTGAGTAATAGTGTTTCATCGACGATTGTTTTAAAGTTACAATATATGAACGCCGTAGCTTACAAAATATTGTACAAAAAAACCGTCTGAATTAGTTAAACAATTGTTAAAGTCAAATTCTTTTCTTCGATCAGTTTTCTGAGATTGATCAGTGCATATCTCATCCTTCCCAAAGCCGTGTTAATACTGACTTCTGTCTCTTCTGCAATCTCTTTAAAACTCAAATCTTTAAAAATTCTGAGTTCGAGAACCTGTCTCTGATCTTCGGGCAGATATTCGATGATCATTCTCAGATCTTTTTCTATCTGGTCTTTGATGATCTTTACTTCAGAGCTGTCTTCCGGATCTGCCAAAAAATCAAATATGCTGAAATCTTCGTCCACAAAGGTTTCACCAATGAGCGGCATTCGGGTTTTTGATCTGAAATAATCGATTGTAAGGTTGTGCGCGATCCGCATTACCCAGGGAAGAAACTTCCCTTCTTCGCTGTATTTCCCTTCTTTGAGGGTCAGGATAACTTTCACAAATGTATCCTGAAAGATATCTTCGGCGATATCCCGATCAAGGACTTTTGAGAAAATAAATCCGTAAACTTTGTTCTTGTGTCGATTGATTAATTCCGCCAACGCAGATTCGTCACCAACCAGATACGAGTCCACCAATTGAGAATCTTCAAATAAATTCATATTTCTGTCATCAAATGTTAAAAGAGATAGAAAATTTGAACTATAGGCAGAATTTTTTAAGGGTTATTGGTGACAAATATATAAAAATATATTTCAGTATGACAAAATTCATATAAAAAAAGCCGTCTTTTTGAGACGGCTGTTAATTATTTGTTCAAAAAGTGTTAAAAACCAGGATTATATCTTCGCAGAATAAATCAGCATTTCTACCAGTTTGTCCGAATATCCCATCTCATTGTCGTACCATGAAACCAGTTTGACAAAATTTGGAGAAAGCATAATGCCGGCATTCTTATCAAAAACCGAAGTCCTGGTTTCACCCACAAAATCCTGTGAAACCACCATGTCTTCTGTATAACCGAGAATTCCTTTCATTTCGCCTTCTGACGCAGCTTTGACAGCCGCACAGATTTCTTCGTAAGTCGTTGCTTTTTCAAGTCTGACGGTCAGATCGACAGCTGAAACATCGGCAACCGGAACCCTGAAAGCCATACCGGTCAGTTTGCCCTGAAGCTCGGGAATCACTCTGCCGACTGCCTTTGCAGCACCGGTACTTGTCGGAACAATATTGTTCAGTGCTGAACGGCCCATTCTCCAATTTTTGGCAGAAGTACCGTCAACAGTTTTTTGTGATGCAGTTGCTGCGTGAATGGTGGTCATCAGACCTTCTGCAATTCCAAAATTGTTGTGAATCACTTTTGCAAGCGGAGCCAGACAGTTGGTGGTGCAGGAAGCAAATGAAAATATTTTTACGTCAGGTGTAAGATCTTTGTGGTTGACACCCATCACATACATCGGTGTGTCATCTTTTGAAGGCGCCGACATGATCACCTTTTTCGCACCCGAATTCAGGTGAGGTGAAGCGGTTTCTTTGGTCAGAAACTGTCCGGTTGATTCAATGATGTATTCTGCACCCGATGCAGCCCAATTGATGTTGTGCGGATCTCTCTCGGTTGTGATCGCAATCTTTTTGCCGTTTACAACCAGATGACCGTCTTCAACTCTGACTTCACCTTTGAATCTGCCGTGAACAGAATCATATTTGATCTTGTAAGCCATGATTTCTGCGCCGCTGCCGCTGTTAAGCGCAACTACCTCAGCATCCTCTTTTTCGAGCAATGCTCTGAAGGCAAGGCTTCCAATCCTTCCGAAGCCGTTGATTCCAATTTTGACTTTTGCCATTTTAATAAAATTTTAAAGTTTATCAAATCGCCAGTATTTTGGAGATTCTTAATAATTCAATATCTATTTCGTTTTGTTTTCTGATTGCTTCTGCAATGATGGTATGGACAATTTTGTTTGATCTCATTCCCACCATGATGTCCGTTTTTCCGTCCAGTATTGCCTCAACCGCCGCCACGCCGAGTCTGCTCGCCAGTATCCTGTCCATACAGCTAGGATTTCCGCCTCTCTGTATATAACCCAAAACCGATACACGGATGTCATATTTCGGAAATTTCTCTTTGGTCGCTTTTGCCAGTTCATAGACGTTTCCGATTTCTTCGCCTTCTGATACTACGATTATACTCGATTTCTTACCGGATTGTTCAGATTCTTCCAAAGATTTGAACAAATCGTCTATGCTGTCTTTTCTTTCGGGAACCAGAATTTCCTGTGCACCCGAAGCAATCCCGCTTCCCAAAGCAATAAATCCCGCGTCGCGACCCATTACTTCGATAAAGAAAACCCGATTGTGCGAAGTGGCTGAATCACGAATTCGGTCAATCGCTTCCATCGCAGTATTCAGCGCAGTATCGTATCCAATGGTATAATCGGTTCCGAAAATATCGTTGTCAATCGTTCCAGGGATTCCGATAAACGGAATTCCAAAATCTTCGTAAAATGCCTTTGCACCTCTGAATGAACCGTCGCCGCCGATGATGATCAGACCGTCGATATCATTTTTAATCAGAGTTTGATAGGCGTCTTCACGACCTTCCTTTGTTCTGAATCTTTCAGAGCGTGCGGTTTTCAGAAATGTCCCGCCGCGATTGATGATATGTCTCACCGATCTCGGTCCCAATTCTCTGACTTCGTTGTGAATCAGTCCTTCAAATCCTCTTGAGATTCCGGCACATTCTGTTTTGTAGTAAGCGCAGGTTCGAACAACTGCTCTGATGGCAGCATTCATTCCGGGCGAATCTCCGCCGGAGGTTAAAACTCCAATCTTTTTTAGGCTATGGTCAGACACTCAAATGGCGTATTTTATTGAATTGCAAATATAATAAATCAAAGCTGCATCAGAAAACAATTACAGTCGAAAGATGATCAGTCAAAATCACGAATCGGTTCGAGTCGGCCTGACTGAAAATCTTTGAGCAGAATAACTTCTATATAAAGATCTTCACGGGTTCGGTGCGGATCGTATTCGGTCTTTAAATCCAGATTGAATGCGCCTCCGGTGGAATTCCAGAGAAAAGCATTTACTCCGCCTCTCAGTTCTTTTATGATTTCGTATGCAGTTTTATCAGTCTCCCGATTGATCAGTTTGATCAGAATCTGACCTCTCGACAGGGTAAGATTTTTTAATCTGTCTTCAAACTGATCGGCAAGAATCGCCTGTCTATTTTTGATGTATCTTTTTCTCTCTCTGTTGTTTGAGAAATATTTTGAAGTATCCTGGATTGAATTGTATTCTTCTACTGCAACTTTAACAAAAGGCCAGACATCACGTACCCTTCTTCTCAACCAGACATAGTATTTCTTTTCCATATCTGTCTTCAGATTCAAATGAAGAACTCTTGCATCACCCAACTGAATGGTGTCAAAAATCTGAAGTTCATCATCAGAAATTGAATCCATTTCAGCCAGTTCGGCTTCTATTTCCTGATTGTTTTGAGTCACAATCTGTGCCGAGCAATGAGGTATTGCAAAAAATAAGAACAGTAGAAATTTCCAATCCATACGCCTGGATTAGCAAAAATTGTTCCCAATTAATTAAATTTGTAAAAATTAGATTTAAATGCCAAAAACAAATTTCTTTTCAAAAAAATCAATCGATTTTCTTGAAAATTATCTCAACACAAGTTCGCCGACCGGTTATGAAACACCTGGTCAGAAAGTTTGGACAGAATACATCAAACCTTATGTGGACGAAATCAGATCTGATAATTACGGAACCGCATACGGAATTATCAATCCTGATGCAAAATATAAGGTAGTCCTCGAAGCGCATGCCGACGAAATCTCGTGGTATGTGAACCATATCACCAAAGAAGGAATGATCTATGTAATCCGAAACGGAGGTTCAGATGCGGTAATCGCACCTTCAAAACGGGTAAATATCCACACAAAAAAAGGAATTGTCAAAGGTGTTTTCGGCTGGCCAGCCATCCATGTCAGAATCGGTGAAAAGGACGAATTGCCAAAGACAGATACCATCTGGATCGACTGTGGTGCAGATTCAAAAGAAGCGGTTGAAAAACTCGGTATCCATGTGGGTTGTGTGATTACTTACCCGGATGAATTTATGATACTGAACGACAATTATTTTGTCTGCCGTGCGCTCGACAACCGGATCGGCGGATTTATGATTGCGGAAGTGGCAAGGATGATTCATCAGAACAAAGACAAGATTGATTTTGGTTTGTATTTCACCAATTCTGTTCAGGAAGAGGTTGGTTTGAGAGGAGCAGAAATGATTACAAAAACCATTCAGCCGGATGTTGCAATCGTTACCGATGTGACCCATGATTCGTCAACTCCAAAAATGAACAAAAACAAAGAAGGCGATCAGAAATGCGGCGACGGACCTGTGATTTATTATGCGCCCGCAGTTCACAACAAACTGAGAGAGCTGATCATTGATGCGGCAGAATCAAAAAAGATTCCGTTTCAGCGTGCAGCGAGCAGCCGTGTGACCGGAACCGATACGGATGCTTTTGCATACAGCAACGGCGGCGTCCCGTCAGCGCTGATTTCGCTTCCGTTGAGATATATGCACACAACGGTTGAAATGGTTCATAAAAATGATGTTGAAAATACGATCAAACTGATGTATGAAGCAGTGAAAAAGATTAAGAATAAACACAACTTCAAATATTTTTAAAAAGAAAATAAATTGGTCAAAAAAAAGACGGAACCCGATTTGGATTCCGTCTTTTTGTATTTTATAATTCAGTATCAATCCGGATCAACCGCATCCTGATAAGCACCGGGAGTGGGAGAGAAGGTTCTCGGCATATTCAGTATGTCAAATGGAACCATCGCTGCATGGCCGGGATCACCCAAGCCCAAAGCAGGTGAATCAATCAGCAGTCTGAAATCATTTTTACCAAATCCGGGATTTACAAACATCGGATCCTTATCAATCAGATTGGTATTGTCAATTCCACTGACTTCATTTGGAAAATCAAGACGAATCACATTGTTTTTAAAATCATGGCTGAATGAACTGTTTCCTGTATTGTCAAACACGATCGCATTTGCTGATCTGCCGTAAAAAATACAGTTGTAGAAATTGGCCTGAGTCAGCGGTATATTGTTTCCGTCATTATCGGTATTGCCGAGATACAGACTGTAATTTCCGCCGCCGCCCTGACCGATATTGAAATAATTTGCAAAAGTGGAATGGATAAACTGTACATCGCGGCCTTCAACCGCCAGCGAAGCAAGATTGCTGTGGCTGACCACGACATTTTCACCTCTGACAATCGAATTTCTGGTATAAAGACCAATTTCCTGACTGTTGAGAATCTTTGTATTTTTCAGATTCAATTTTGAATTTTCAACCTCCAGACCTATGTTTCCGCTTTTGATGATTGCATAATCAATCGAATTTTCGACACTGAAATTATCTGATTTGATTTTGATTTTCCCCCATTGATCCGGCAGTGAATCAGACCTTTCGTCCATACGGTCGGTTCTAAAAATCACCTCATTGCCCAAACTTCCGTTTACATTCAGCTGACCGCTGATGTTCAGTTCGGCGTTTTTATGTAAATAAATCCTGGTTTTTGAACCGATGTTCAGATTTGATGCATTTACTTTCCCAAACAAAACTCTTGAATATTCGCTGTCCCAATTGGTTTCAATCAACTGATAATTGTCGCTCTCTTCTGTATTGTAAAATTTTGCCTTTTCAATATAAGCCATCAGTTTGATCTGCTGATGTCCGGCATCCGTATCCAGATTGATTTCATCTTCGTATTCGGGAATAACGGGTGCTTCGCCGGCTGCAATTTCAACAAAAACAAAAATGCTGTCTTTCTTTCGGATGGCAACATTTTCAAAATCATAACCGGGCATGCCGTCCACATTCAGTTTGAAAAAAGAAGATTCGCCACGCGACAGATAAATCCTTGGGATTTGGATATCCTTATTTTCGTGATTGTGAATCGTCAGCTTGTAAGTCTGTGAATTGGTATGATTGAAAATGGTATCCAAATTCAGCGTGTCGCTTGAAAAACTCAGGTTTTTTGATGCGATGTCATAATCAAAATCATCACGACATGATGAAATTCCAAACAGCAGACCGATCAGGCCAAAAACAATCAGATTTCGAATTTTCATTTGTTTTTATTAAGCTCACAAAACTAATTAAATCTGTCCAATGTACAAAGATTCAAAGTCAAAGAATAAAATTCGGAGCTGATAAAATTTGGCAGTCGGCAAAAAGCATTAATTTTAACAGCCAAAATTCAGATTGTGGATTCCAAAAAGGTTCTTATCGTCACTTATTACTGGCCTCCTGCGGGCGGACCGGGCGTACAGCGCTGGCTGAAATTCGCGGAATATCTGCCGGAATACGGAATAGAACCAATCATTTATACACCAGAGAATCCGTCCTATCCGATGATTGACAACAGTCTTTTGGAAAAACTGCCTAAGGGTTTGAAAGTCGTAAAAACCCCGATTTGGGAACCTTATCGGCTGGCTGAATTTTTCAATCCGAAATCAAAGGAATACAAAGCCGGAAGATTTGAAAAAAAAGAAAAACAGTCATTGCTGACGAGACTGTCGGTTTATATCAGAGGAAATTTTTTTATACCCGATGCCAGAAAATTTTGGGTCAAACCTTCAGTTAAATTTTTGAGTAATTATCTGAAAGAAAATCAAATTGATACAGTGGTTACTACCGGTCCGCCGCACAGTATGCATCTGATCGGTTTGGAATTGAAAAAGAAATATCCCGATTTGAAATGGATTGCGGATTTTCGTGATCCCTGGACTCAGATCAGCTATCATTCCGAATTGAAACTGACAAAAAATTCAGAGAAAAAACATAAAGAACTGGAAAAATCAGTAATTAAAACTGCTGATTGTGTTTTGGCTACAAGTTTTTCAGATGCCGAGAATTACACCAAAATCGGCGCTGTCAAAACAGAAGTTGTTACAAACGGTTATGAGGAAGATGATTTTAAAATTGAAAAGAAAATTCAAAATCAGAAATTCAGAATCAGTTATTCGGGCAATCTTGAATCGGCCCGAAATCCGGTTGAATTGTGGAAAGCATTAAAAGAGCTGACAGATCAAAATGATGAATTCAGAAACCAACTCGAAATCAATTTTTACGGCATACTGAGTGCAGAAGTTGAGGAAACGATTGCCGAAAACGGATTGTTAAAATATCTAAAAAAACACGGCTATGTCAATCATCAGACGGCTGTTGAAGGTATTGTCAATTCAGAATTGCTGTTGCTTACAAATTTTCCGGATTCCAAATCAAAGGGGATCATTCCCGGAAAACTGTTTGAATATTTGGCTGCACGAAATCCGATCATTGCAATCGGTCCGGAAGACGGTGATGTTTTGAGGATTTTGAATCAGACAAAGACCGGAGAATATTTTGAACATTCTGATAAAGAAGGAACGAAGACTTATATTCAGGAAGTTTACGGTGAATTCAAATCAGGTCAGTCGAAACAGGAATCAGGATTGATTGAACAATTTTCAAGAAAAGAAATCACAAAAAAACTTGCAGCAGTATTGGTTCGGATTTGAGCTTAAGTTTAGTGCAAAAAAAAAATGGATGCACACACATCCATTTTCTTTTTGACTGCAGTCAATCATTTTTGAAATCACGATCCGGATTGTTTTTCGGATCTGATTGATTTTTTTCTTGTCAAGTGAGTTAAGTATTTCTCTAAAGAAAGTTAATAATTGGAAATAATTCGAGGATTAACCTTCTCACATCAGTATCAAATCAGTCAAATCCAAACTGTGATCTCACTTTATAACAGAGAGGGCCCTGATTCAGTAAAACGACAGTTGTCACATTTTTTAGTCCGGTTGGTCAATTGGTTGGGTGAATAATAATTTATGCAGTCCGGTGATTACCTGATTAGGAATAAAAGGCAATCAAAATGCTAGGTTGGTTTAAAATGAGCGTCTCTTCTCTTTGAAATTCTGAGGGTAAAAATAAAGAATTATTTTATTAACTGTGATATGCATTTGTATAGTTGGATGCTTTAATTGTATAATTTGCAGATTCATTTCTTTTCAAAACTGATCAAAATTCTTGTTCCGCTTGGATTGTTCTCTGCATCGGTCAGATCAAAAACTTTGTAATGATAGTTAAACTCGTTCTGTTTGTTGAACAGATCCAGTCTTTCCTGTACCAGTTTCAGACCGTACGAATTCTTTTTCAAAGCTCTGTTTTTCTGTGATTCCTGAGATTTTGCCCTGCCGATTCCGTTGTCTTCAATGATCATAAAACAGTTTTTTCCTTCTTTGGAAACCTGAATGATCACTTCTTTGACACCATCGGTTTTAAGCATCAGTCCGTGCCAGATTGCGTTTTCAACAAACGGTTGGAGCAGCATCGGCGGAATTTTGATCGATTTGAGATCCACTTCCGGATCGATTGAAAAAACAATATCGATTTCAGAATTGAACCGTATGTTTTCAATCGAAAGATACAGCTTCAGTATATCAATTTCTTCCTCAAGCGTGTATGACTCAACCCGATAGCTGTCGAGCATTTTCCGAATCAGTTTTGAAAATTTATTGAGATAAAATACCGCTTTCTTTTTGTCATTGTCAATCAGAAATACCTTGACCGAAGTAAGCGCATTGAATATAAAATGCGGATTCATCTGATTTTTAAGCAGGTCCAACTGAAGTCTTCTGATTTCGTTGTTGTAATCTGATTCTACTTTTTCAAGCTTTTCTTTTTCTGCCTGACGGGTCATTTCAATGATTTCCTTTTCTTTTATCTGAAGTTCTTTTTCAAGAATTTCATACTGATTTCTTCTCATCCTTACGTTTTCCCTGAAATGAAAAATCATCTTGTTGTACCATCCTCTGACCTTGGTTGACAGACCCATCGAAAAGGCGATATTTTCAATGATCAGACCGACAAAGAAAAATGCGAGCGGCGCCTGCATATTGCCCGGATTGATCGTGTAATACATTGCTATCAGCGCAAAAACGATATAAATCGAAGTTCCGATGAGGATGTAATATTTTAATTCGCCTTTTACCTGCATAATTTTAACCATCGTAACGACGGATACAATGAGAATTACCGGCATATAACCGAAGGTGAAGAAATTGAAATAAAGATCGGGGTTGAATACGATAATGCTGTATAGAAAAAATAAAAATGAGATAACCAAAATGATTGTGATTATCTTTTTCAGCTTATTCACAAAACCGGGAATCCGTTCGTGAAGTTCAAGAAAATAGATGACAAAATAAAAATAAAAATGATAAAACAAAACCTGAATAAAATAACTCAAAGGCTGATAACGGGATTCATAAAATGCAGCCTGAAGTTCTGATTCATACAGCATATCCGGAGTTTTAAAAATAAGATAACCCAACACAAGAGTTGAGTAAACACCGTAATAAAGAAAACTCTTCTCACCCGATTGTATGTAGACCAGCCAGCCAAGCAATGCCAAAATTGACAGCGCTCCGATCAGAAAATGCCAAATAAAGATGTAGGATGCAATATCACCCATGCTGGAAAATGTCTAAAAATGTATTTTTTTTGTTTCTGGAAACAGGAATTTTCTTGTCATTTTCAAGAATGACATAACTGTCTGTCTTTAAAAACTCCTTAACCATTGTGATGTTGATAATAAACGAGTTGTGAACCCGAAAAAACAGATCCTGGGGAAGTATTTCCTGAATTTCTTTGATCTTTTTGGTTATATAGATTGAGTCTCCGCATTCAAGAAATATTTTTGTGTAATTCCCGTCGCCTTCACAGTAAACAATCTTTTTCGGATTCACATAAAGTATTTTGCCGTTGGTCGAAATTGGAATTTTTGAATTCAGTTTATTCAATATCGCCGGCTGCAACTGTTTTTCCTGAATGATTTTATTTTTGATTTTGTCAAGCGTAACAGTCAGATCCTCAGTATCTATTGGTTTCAGCAGATAATCAAATGCTTCTTCTTTGATCGCCTGAATCGCATATTGGGCATAAGCTGTGACAATTACAGCCAGAAAATCACGGCAGCCGAATGATCTGAGAAACTGCAGACCGTCCATTTGCGGCATTTCAATGTCAACAAAAACACAGTCAACCACATTTTTTCTGATGTATGAAATCGCCTCTTCCGGATTTGTGAAAGTAGCAATGATTTCAAAATCCTTACTGAAGTTCTGAATTTCCCATTCCAGACTTTTCAATGCATTCACTTCATCATCGACAATTACAAGTTTGATCATGCTCGTTTGCAAATGTTTTTTTAACAGTCCTAAAGTTAGATATAAATAACAAGAACTGACCAACTTTTTTCGGCAAACACCTTTCCGATTGTATAATTGGAAAGTATTTCTGTATGAATTCATTGGAATAACAGATTATTTCATCGGTTTTCAGAATAAAATTCAATTTTTCTCACTAAATTTATAACCCTCTAAAAATGATCAGATGATGTTTCGAGTTACTTTTTTCGCCTTTATAATGCTTTTGACTTCGTGTACAAAAGCTCAGGATATTTCAATCGAACTCTTTGCTCAGGGCTTCAATTCGCCTGTAGAACTTTCGCACGCAGGCGATCAGCGTGTATTTGTTGTTGAGCAGAACGGAAAGATTAAAATTCTTAATTCAGACGGTTCAGTGAATTCTTTGCCGTTCCTCGACCTGTCCGATTTGGTTTCGACCGGCGGTGAAAGAGGCTTGCTCGGATTGGCCTTTGCACCGGATTACCCTGAGACCGGCAGATTTTATGTCAATTATACTGATGTGGACGGAAATTCGGTAATTGCCAGATATCATGTCAGCAGTGATCCGGATATAGCTGATACTGCCGCTGAAATTCTGCTGACTTATGAACAGCCGTTTACCAATCACAATGGCGGAAGTCTTCATTTTGGAGACGACGGTTATCTGTGGATTTCGACCGGTGACGGCGGAAGCGGTGGAGACCCGTTTGGAAACGGTCAGAACACCGAGGTGCTGCTCGGAAAATTGTTGAGAATAGATGTCAGCGGAGAGTCTTATGCCATACCGTCTGACAATCCGTTTGTGGAAGGTTCTGCACCCGAGATTTGGGCTTATGGTCTCAGAAATCCGTGGAAATTTTCATTTGACCGTGAAACCGGTGAACTGCTGATTGCAGATGTGGGTCAAAACCAATATGAAGAAGTCAATCGGGAGCCGGCCAATGCAGCGGGTCTTAATTACGGCTGGAGATGTTATGAGGGAAACAATCCATACAACACTACCGGTTGCGGCTCGCCCGATGATATGATTTTTCCGATAGCAGTTTATTCACACACCAACGGCCGCTGTTCGATTACCGGTGGTTATGTTTACAGAGGCAATAAATTTTACAATCTGGTTGGCAAATACATTTTTGGTGATTACTGTTCGGGTGAAATCGGCTGGATCGATCAGGACAACAATCTTGAATTTGTTTTGAACACCGGAATCAATCTCACTTCGTTTGGACAGGATGCAGAAGGAGAGCTGTATGTTCTCGGTAGCGGCAAAGTTTATAAGATAAAAGGATTGGAGATGGGAATCGGTCAGGTTGAAAAGGATAAAATTTCGGTATATCCCAATCCTGTCCGTGATTTTTTAACCCTGGAAACCGATATTCCGATCAATCGGGTTTCGGTTTATTCGGTTGACGGGAAATTATTGAAAAACTTCAATCAGCCGAAATCAAACAGAATTGATTTTTCAAATTTTCCATCGGGTATATATATTATAAAGGTGATATCCGGTAATTTGATTAAAAGTATCAAAGTGACCAGGGAATAAAACCGGATTGAAACGGCTGACATTGGTCAGTTCCGATTTTTTAAATCACTGAATTCAAGACGAATGAAATTTTGGATTTTTCAATTGTTGAAAACCAACAAAAAAATAGTTCGATTTTATTTTTGAAGTTCAAATTTGAGTGTATCTTTGCACTCCTTTTTGATAAGAATTGAAGGGGGCCTGAAGGAACCGGAAGAGCGGTTTCGGAGGGGATTGAAAAAAGCGGAAGAAATAAATTTCGCAAAAAAAGTTGCACAGAAAGAAAAGATTCTTACCTTTGCACG